>NZ_JACFYV010000081.1:0-26144 GCF_016759955.1 Burkholderia sp. KCJ3K979 | reverse complement strand
CCGACGCGGGCGGCGAATCGGGACGGGAAGGGCATGACGGTCTCCGTGGCGAGTGATGATTCGTATGTTGCCAAAGACAAAATAATCGCAACACATGTTAAGCGCCGGATCGCACCGACCGGCCTGCCGGGCCGCGCCGGCATCAGGGAAACTCCTGAGGCCGGAATATTGAAAAACGGGTTGTCTAGACAAGTTCCGATGGCTACACTTCAATCCATTCCGAACTTGTCTAGACAGGATTGCTCACATGATTACGTTGACCCCCGGCCACCTGACCCTCCCGCAACTGCGCCGGATCGCCCGCGAACCCGTGCAACTGAAGCTCGACCCGGCCAGCTTCGCGAAGATCGACGCGGGCGCGAAGGCCGTCGCCGACATCGCCGCGAAGGGCGAGCCGGCCTACGGCATCAACACGGGTTTCGGCCGTCTGGCCAGCACCCACATCCCGCACGACCAGCTCGAACTGCTGCAGAAGAACCTCGTGCTGTCGCACGCGGTCGGCGTGGGCGAGCCGATGGCGCGTTCGTCGGTGCGCCTGCTGATGGCGCTGAAGCTGTCGAGCCTCGGCCGCGGCCACTCGGGCATCCGCCGTGAAGTGATGGATGCGCTGATCACGCTGTTCAACGCCGACGTGCTGCCGCTGATCCCGGTGAAGGGTTCGGTCGGCGCATCGGGCGACCTCGCGCCGCTCGCGCACATGTCGGCCGTGCTGCTCGGCGTCGGCGAAGTATTCATCCGCGGCGAGCGCGCGAGTGCGCTCGACGGCCTGCGCGTCGCGGGTCTCGCGCCGCTGACGCTGCAGGCGAAGGAAGGCCTCGCGCTCCTGAACGGCACGCAGGCGTCGACGGCGCTGGCACTCGACAACATGTTCGCGATCGAGGACCTGTACCGCACCGCGCTCGTCGCCGGCGCGCTGTCGGTCGACGCGGCAGCCGGTTCGGCGAAGCCGTTCGACGCGCGCATCCACGAACTGCGCGGCCATCAAGGCCAGATCGACGCGGCAGCGTCGTACCGCGAACTGCTCGAAGGCTCGCCGATCAACCAGTCGCACCGCGACTGCGACAAGGTGCAGGACCCGTACAGCCTGCGCTGCCAGCCGCAGGTGATGGGCGCGTGCCTGGACCAGATGCGCCATGCGGCCGACGTGCTGCTGGTCGAAGCGAACGCCGTGTCGGACAACCCGCTGATCTTCCCGGACACCGGCGAAGTGCTGTCGGGCGGCAACTTCCACGCCGAACCCGTCGCGTTCGCGGCCGACAACCTCGCGCTCGCCGCGGCGGAAATCGGCGCGCTGGCCGAGCGCCGCATCGCGCTGCTGATCGACGCGACGCTGTCGGGTCTGCCTCCGTTCCTCGTGAAGGACGGCGGCGTGAACTCCGGCTTCATGATCGCGCACGTGACGGCCGCCGCGCTGGCATCGGAAAACAAGACGCTCGCGCACCCGGCATCGGTCGACTCGCTGCCGACCTCGGCCAACCAGGAAGACCACGTGTCGATGGCGACGTTCGCCGCGCGCAAGCTCGCCGACATCGCGGACAACACCAAGCACATCCTCGCGATCGAATTGCTGGCCGCCGCGCAAGGCGTCGACCTGCGCGCGCCGTATCACACGAGCCCGAAGCTCGCGCCGGTGATGGAGACGATCCGCGGCAAGGTCGCGCACTACGAACTCGACCACTACTTCGCACCGGACATCGCGGTGATCGCGAAGCTGGTCGGCGAGCGCGCGTTCGCGAAGGTCGCGCCGTTCTCGTTCGCGTCGGAACAGTAAGCCGATGAGTGCGCCGGTCTACCAGGAGATCAAGGATTTCATCCTGGCCCGCATCCATGCCGGCGAGTGGGAGGAGGGCGACCAGGTGCCGTCCGAGAACGAGCTGGCGCGCGAGTTCAAGGTGGCGCGCATGACCGTCAACCGCGCGCTGCGCGAACTGACGGCCGAACAGGTGCTCACGCGCATGAAGGGCGCGGGCACCTACGTCGCGCGGCCGAAGTACGAGTCGACGCTGGTGGCGATCCGCAGTATCTCCGAGGAAGTCGGCGCGCGCGGGCATGCGTACCGCGCGAGCGTGCTCGGGCTCGACACGATCCGCGCCGACGAGGCCCTCGCCGACGAGATGCAGGTGGCCGTGCGCACGAAGCTGTTTCATTCGCAGGTGCTGCACTTCGAGAACGACGAGCCGGTGCAGCTCGAAGAACGGTGGGTGAATCCGGCGGTCGCGCCGGATTACGCCGAGCAGGACTTCACGAACACGACGCCGAACCAGTACCTGATGCGCGCGGCGCCGCTGCAGCGCGTCGAGTACCGGATCGAAGCGGCGGCCCCGGCGCCGGAGCGGCGCGAGCAGCTGCGGATGGACGGCGTCGAGCCGTGTCTGGTTTTACATCGGCGCACCTGGTCGCAGGGCGTCGTCGCCTCGGTGGCGAATTTGTGGCATCCCGGCAGCCGTTATCGCTTCACCGGGCATTTCTGATTCCTATTTGATCTTCAATTTCCTTCGGGAGCAGTCGTCATGAACCATCCGAAACACATCGATCCCCGTCTCGATCCGACGCGCACGATCCGCGCGCCGCGCGGCAGCGAGAAGACCTGCAAGACCTGGCTGGCCGAAGCGGCCTACCGGATGATCCAGAACAACCTCGACCCGGAAGTCGCCGAGCATCCGCATGCGCTCGTCGTGTACGGCGGTATTGGCCGTGCGGCGCGTAACTGGGAATGCTACGACCAGATCCTCGCGTCGCTGAAGGATCTCGAGGAAAACGAAACGCTGCTGATCCAGTCGGGCAAGCCGGTCGGCGTGTTCCGCACGCACAAGGATGCGCCGCGCGTGCTGCTCGCGAACTCGAACCTGGTGCCGCACTGGGCGAACTGGGATCACTTCCACGAACTCGACCGCAAGGGCCTGATGATGTACGGCCAGATGACGGCCGGCAGCTGGATCTACATCGGCAGCCAGGGCATCGTGCAGGGCACCTACGAAACCTTCTTCTCCGTCGCGAACCAGCACTTCAACGGCGATCCGTCGGGCCGCTGGATCCTGACGGGCGGCCTCGGCGGGATGGGCGGCGCGCAGCCGCTGGCCGCGACGATGGCCGGCTTCTCGATGATCGCGGTCGAATGCGACGAGACGCGCATCGACTTCCGCCTGAAGACGCGCTACGTCGACAAGAAGGCGACGACGCTCGACGAAGCGCTCGGCATGATCGAGGAAGCGAAGCGCACCGGCAAGCCGGTGTCGATCGGCTTGCTCGGCAACGCGGCCGACGTGTTCGCGGAACTCGTCACGCGCGGCATCACGCCGGACTGCGTGACCGACCAGACGAGCGCGCACGACCCGATCAACGGCTACCTGCCGCAAGGCTGGACTGTCGCGCAATGGCGCGAAGCGCAGAAGGTCGACCCGCAGAGCATCGTGAAGGTCGCGAAGCAGTCGATGGCCGTCCAGGTGCGTGCGATGCTCGCGCTGCAGGAACGCGGCGCGGCGACGCTCGACTACGGCAACAACATCCGCCAGATGGCGCTGGAAATGGGCGTCGAGAACGCGTTCGACTTCCCGGGCTTCGTGCCGGCGTACATCCGCCCGCTGTTCTGCGAAGGCAAGGGCCCGTTCCGCTGGGTCGCGCTGTCCGGCGATCCGGAAGACATCTACAAGACCGACCAGAAGGTGAAGGAGCTGATCCCCGACGATCCGCACCTGCACAACTGGCTCGACATGGCGCGTGAGCGTATCGCGTTCCAGGGCCTGCCGGCGCGGATCTGCTGGGTCGGCGTGAAGGATCGCTATCGCCTCGGCCAGGCGTTCAACGAGATGGTGAAGAACGGCGAGCTGAAGGCGCCGATCGTGATCGGTCGCGATCACCTCGACACGGGTTCGGTCGCGAGCCCGAACCGCGAGACGGAATCGATGAAGGACGGTTCGGACGCCGTGAGCGACTGGCCGCTGCTGAACGCGCTGCTGAACACCGCGGGCGGCGCATCGTGGGTGTCGCTGCACCATGGCGGCGGCGTCGGCATGGGCTTCTCGCAGCACTCGGGCGTCGTGATCGTCGCCGACGGCACGGCTGACGCGCACGAGCGTCTCGGTCGCGTGCTGCTGAACGATCCGGCCACGGGCGTGATGCGCCATGCGGATGCCGGCTACGAACTCGCGCAGCAGACGGCCCGCGAAGCCGGCCTGAAGCTGCCGATGCTCGGCCGCTGAGCATGACGGCGCTCGACCACGCGCCGGGGAATGCGACGCTGGCCGTCGCGCTGATCCGCGCGGCGGATCTCGTCGCGTCGCCGTGGAAGAACGGTGGCGGCGTGACGCGTGAAATCGGCGCGTTCCCGCCCGGCGCGGCGCTCGATACGTTCGCGTGGCGCGTGAGCGTCGCCGACGTGGGCACGGCCGGGCCGTTCTCGCGTTTCGATGGCATCGACCGCACGCTCGTGCTGCTGTCCGGCGCGGGCATGACGCTCGCCGAGGAGGGTGGCACGCGCCACGTGCTCGATGCGCCGCTCGCTCGCGCGGATTTCGCGGGCGAGACGGCGATCGACGCGACGCTGCACGACGGCGCGACGCGCGACTTCAACCTGATGATGCGCCGTTCGGCCGCGCGTGGCGCACTCGACGTGTGGCGCGCGGGCGTGCACCGCGTCGCGCCGGCCGATACCGTGCTGCTGTTTTGCGCGGCCGGCGCGGTGGGCATCGACCTCGACGGCACGCACTACGCGCTGGAAGACATGGACACGTTGCGGCTCGACGGGCCGCGGCGTGCGTTTGACGTCGTCGTGAGCGGAGGCGGCGCACTGCTGGCCGTCTCGCTTGCCGTCGGCGAACGAGACTGAACGCATGAAACCGACTGTCTGGCATCACCTGAGGCTGTGTCCGCACGGCCATCCCGACGAGACGATCGACGACGCGGCGATCGCCGTCGACGAAACCGGCACGATCGCGTGGCTCGGCGCGTTGTCCGCGCTGCCGCACGGTTACGCGCACTGGCAGCGCGAGGACCTGCACGGCGCGTGGGTGACGCCGGGCCTCGTCGATTGCCATACGCACCTCGTGTACGGCGGCACGCGCGCCGACGAATTCGCGCAACGCCTCGCGGGCGTCAGCTACGAGGAAATCGCGCGGCAGGGCGGCGGGATCGTGTCGACGGTGCGCGCGACGCGCGCGGCCGACGAGACGACGCTGTTCGTGCAGGCCGCCGCGCGCCTGCAGCCGCTGCTCGCCGAAGGCGTGACCGCGATCGAGATCAAGTCGGGCTACGGGCTCGACCTCGCGAGCGAGCGCAAGATGCTGCGCGTCGCGCGCCAGCTCGGCGAGCGCTTCCCGGTCACCGTCTATACGACCTTCCTCGGCGCGCATGCGCTGCCGCCGGAATACGCGGGCCGCGCGGACGAATACATCGACGAAGTGTGCGACCGCATGCTGCCGACGCTGGCCGACGAAGGGCTCGTCGACGCGGTCGACGTGTTCTGCGAACGCATCGGCTTCTCGCTCGCGCAGACCGAGCGCGTGTTCGAGGCCGCGACGCGGCGCGGGCTGCCGGTGAAGCTGCATGCGGAGCAACTGTCGAATGCGGGCGGGACGGCGCTCGCCGCGCGTTACCGCGCGCTGTCCGCCGACCATCTGGAATTTCTCGACGAAGTGGGCATCGAGGCAATGAAGGCGGCCGGTACGGTCGCCGTGCTGCTGCCCGGTGCGTACTACTTCATCCGCGAAACGCAGCTGCCGCCGATCGAGCTGCTGCGCAAGCACGGCGTGCCGATCGCGCTCGCGACCGATCACAACCCCGGCACGTCGCCGCTCGAATCGCTGCTGCTCACGCTGAACCTGGGCTGCACGCTGTTCCGCATGACGGTGCCCGAGGTGCTGCAGGGCGTCACGCGCCATGCGGCCGCGGCGCTGGGCCGCGCGGATCGCCACGGCGCGCTCGAGGTCGGTCGCCAGGCCGATTTCGCCGTGTGGTCGGTCGGCTCGCTGGCCGAGCTGGCGTACTGGATCGGCCGGCCGCTGTGCGAGCAGGTCGTACGCGGCGGCACGACCGTGTTTCGCCGGATGAACGGATAAGTTTGACGACGGACCGGGCTCGGTACGTGACGTACCGAGCCCGGCCGACGCTTTGCAGGGGACCGGAGCCGGTGCGCAACGGGCGCACTCCGGTCGATCGCCGCGAGGCCGGCGCTGGCGCGACGCGCTCGCGCCTGCCGGCTGCGGCACCGGGCCGGACGGGATTGCTCAAGCGCTCGATCCGGTCGATGAGGACACGCAATGACCGATACCCTGTTGTTCGCGGACCATGCCTATCTGCCCGAGGGCTGGCGCCGCAACGTGCTGCTGCGCTGGGACGCCGCCGGCACGCTGACCGACGTGACACCCGACACCGATGCGCCGGCAGGCGTCGCGCGCGCGGCCGGGCCGGTGCTGCCCGGCATGCCGAACCTGCATTCGCACGCGTTTCAGCGCGCGATGGCGGGGCTCACCGAATACCGCGCGAATCCCGCCGACAGCTTCTGGAGCTGGCGCGACCTGATGTACCGCTTCGCGCTGAAGATCACGCCCGACGCGCTCGCGGCGATCGCGCGCTGGCTGTATGTCGAGATGCTCAAGTGCGGCTACACGTCGGTGTGCGAATTCCATTACGTGCATCACACGCAGGACGGCTCGCGCTATCCGCAGATCGCGGAGCTCGGCACGCGCGTGATCGACGCCGCGCGCGCGGCCGGCATCGGCATCACGATGCTGCCGGTGTCGTACCAGTTCGCCGGCTTCGGCGACAAGCCGCCGCGCGACGACCAGCGCCGCTTCATCAACACGCCCGACGGCGTGCTCGAACTGCTCGACGCGATGCGTCGCGTGGCGCCGGAACATGGCGGGCTGCGCTATGGCGTCGCGCCGCACTCGCTGCGCGCGGTGTCCGAGAACGGGCTGCGTGTGCTGCTCGAAGGGTTGCCCGGCGATGCACCGGTGCATATCCACATCGCCGAGCAGACGGCTGAAGTCGACGACTGCGTGCGCGCCTACGGCGCACGCCCCGTGCAATGGCTGCTTGATCGCTTCGACGTCGATGCGCGCTGGTGCCTCGTGCATGCGACGCACGTCGACGCGGCCGAGACGGCGGCGCTCGCGAAGCGTCGCGCGGTCGCGGGCCTGTGCCTGACGACCGAAGCGAACCTCGGCGACGGCGTATTTCCGGCCGTCGACTACCTCGCGCAGGGCGGCGTGATCGGCATCGGCTCCGACAGCCACGCGTCGGTCGACTGGCGCTCGGAGCTGCGCCTGCTCGAATACGGGCAGCGGCTCGTGCACCGCGCGCGCAACGTGCTGGCGAGCGACACGCAGGCGCACGTCGCCGATCGCCTGTTCGATGCGTCGCTCGCGGGCGGCGCGCAGGCGAGCGGGCGGCGCATCGGTGCGCTGCGCGCAGGCTGCCGCGCCGACTGGCTCGTGCTCGATCCCGATCATCCGGCGATCGCCGAACACGACAGCGCCGCATGGCTGTCGGGCATCGTGTTCGCCGAGCACGGCGAGACGCCGGTGCTCGACGTCTACACGGGCGGCGAGCGCGTCGTGAGCGGCCGCCGCCATCGCGACGAAGCCGCCGCGTATGCCGACTACCGCGCCGCGCTGGCGCAACTGCTGCGCTGAACGCGCGGCAACCGGCGCACGCGGCGTGCGTGCGCCGGCCGACTCTTACGGTGAGGCGACATGACTGAACAACCGGCTGTATTCACGCTGAAGCAGGGCACGCTGCCGCTGCTGATCTCGATTCCGCACGCAGGCACGCACATCCCCGACGACATCGCCGCGACGATGACGCCCGACGCGCGCTTCGTCGACGATTGCGACTGGCATCTCGAGCGGCTGTACGGCTTCGCGGCCGATCTCGGCGCATCGATCCTCGTGCCGTCGCATGCGCGTTACGTCGTCGACCTGAACCGTCCGCCCGACAACGAGAACCTGTATCCGGGGCAGGACACGACGGGGCTCGTGCCGGTCGATACGTTCGACAAGGCGCCGCTGTATCCGGCCAATGCGCTACCCGGCAACGACGAGATCATGCGTCGCCGCGATCGCTACTGGCTGCCGTATCACGACGCGTTGCAACGCGAGATCGCGCGCCTGAAGGGCGAACACGGCCGCGTGCTCGTGTGGGAAGCGCATTCGATCCGCTCGCACGTGCCGCGTTTCTTCGACGGCCGCCTGCCGGACTTCAACTTCGGCACGTCGAGCGGCGCGAGTGCGGCGCCCGGTCTCGCGGAAGCGCTGGCCGCGCGCGTGCTCGCGCACGGCGGCTATACGGCCGTCGCGAACGGGCGTTTCAAGGGCGGCTACATCACGCGTCACTATGGCGTGCCCGATACCGGCGTCGAGGCCGTGCAGCTCGAACTGTCGCAGATCACCTACATGGAAGAGACGCGTCCGTACGCCTACGACGAAGCGCGTGCAGCGCGGATCGTGCCGCTGCTGCAGACACTCGTCGAAACCGCGCTCGCGCATCGTTGAGCCCGGGCCGCCTCCATGCGGCACCGCGGCGGGGCAGTGCGCTCCGCCCCGTCGGCACGTAGCAGGCAAGCCGACGCAATGCACAAAACGGCATCGATCCGGCGCGATCGATGCCGTTTTTTTCGTCTGACCGATGTCGTCATCGACCCCTGAAAATTTGACGCAATTTTTAAGTGATATAAGCTGAATGTCAGGAAGTCGTCACGCGCGCGCCGGCGGCGAGGCCATCGACGATGGCCGGACTGCGCCGGAATGCGCTGCGAGACATCTTGCTGACGTGTCGCCACGCGGCATTGCGACACGTGTCCTGCCTCCATCAGTCAGTCGAGTACGATCGTGAAAGCCGCCAGCCCTTCGATACGCCGGACCCGAAGTCCGTCGGCGGGCGCGCCGCCTCAGGCCGGGCCGAACCGGCATGCTGATCGCGGCACGCGCGCCGCCCCGTTACGCGAGCCTCGCTTCTTCGCCATTTCCCATTGCGGCCCGCGCCGCTTCAATCTCGTGACCGCGCACCTGTGCAGCGCGGTGCAGTGCGACGGCAGCGCATCGTTGTTGCCCTAGCGCCCCTTTCCGCTACCGTCCCGGGCCGTACCGCCGGTTGCCGCGGCATTCGGGCGGCAGGATCGCGCCTGCGCCGGCGCGGCGCGATTGCGCGCATGTGCGGCGTAGCCGCAAACCTGCATCGTTGCGCGCGCTAGCGTGTCGCGCGCCATTACCGGAGAGACGTCGATGCGCGCACGACCGATCGTAGCCGTCACCGCGGACCGCGTCCTGCGCGGCGCCCATCCGAACCACACGGCGGGTGAGAAATACCTCGCCGCCGTCGTCGACGGCGCCGGTGCGCTGGCGTTCGTGCTGCCCGCGCTCGGCGCGCGGCAGCCGGCCGACGCGATCGTCGCGGCAATCGACGGGCTGCTGTTGACCGGCAGCTATTCGAACGTCGAGCCGCATCATTACGGCGGCGCCGCCAGCGCGCCCGACACGCTGCACGATCCGGCGCGCGATGCGACCGCGTTGCCGCTGATTCGCGCGGCGATCGACGCCGGCGTGCCGGTGCTCGCGATCTGCCGCGGCATGCAGGAGCTGAACGTCGCGTACGGCGGCACGCTGCATCAGCGGCTGCATGCGACGACCGGTTTCGACGACCATCGCGAACGGCCGGCCGACCCGCTCGAACGGCAGTACGGTCCCGCGCACGTCGTGCAGCTCGCGCCGAGCGGCCTGCTGCAGCGGGTCGCGCGCGGCGCGCACGAGGCGACGGTCAATTCACTGCACGACCAGGGCATCGCGCGTCTGGGCGCCGGGCTCGCCGTCGAGGCGAGCGCGCCCGACGGGCTGGTCGAGGCCGTCAGTGTGCGCGGCGCGCGTGCATTCGCGCTGGGCGTGCAGTGGCATCCCGAATGGCGCTACGCGGAGCAGCCGCTGTCGCGCGACATCTTCGCGGCATTCGGCGCGGCGTGCCGCGCGCGCATGGCGCACCGCATGCATGCTGCCGGCGGCGCGATACCGTCGCCGGCCGCATCCGACATCGACATCGACCAACGAGGCCGATCATGCAACCCGAACTGAGCGAATTCCTGCGACAGCACCGCATCACCGAAGTCGAGGCGATCATTCCCGACATGGCCGGCATCGCGCGCGGCAAGATCATTCCGCGCAACAAATTCGAATCCGGCGAATCGATGCGCCTGCCGCAGGCCGTGATGGTGCAGACCGTCACCGGCGACTATCCGGAGGACGGCACGCTGACCGGCGTGACCGATCCCGACATGGTGTGCGTGCCCGATCCGTCGACGATCTGCCTGATCCCGTGGGCGGTCGATCCGACCGCGCAGGTGATCCACGATTGCGTGCATTTCGACGGCTCGCCGGTCGAGATCTCGCCGCGCTACGTGCTGCGCCGCGTGCTCGACCTGTACGAGGCGAAGGGCTGGAAACCCGTGGTCGCGCCCGAGCTCGAGTTTTATCTGGTCGACATGAACGCCGATCCCGATTTGCCGCTGCGTCCGCCCGTCGGCCGCACGGGGCGGGCGGAAACGGGCCGCCAGTCGTATTCGATCGAGGCCGTCAACGAGTTCGATCCGCTGTTCGAGGACATCTACGAGTACTGCGAAATGCAGGGCCTCGATATCGAGACGCTGATTCACGAAGTCGGCGCCGCGCAGATGGAGATCAACTTCGTGCATGGCGACGCGCTGCCGCTGGCCGACCAGGTGTTCCTGTTCAAGCGCACGGTGCGCGAGGCCGCATTGCGTCACAACATGTACGCGACGTTCATGGCCAAGCCGATGGAAAACGAGCCGGGTTCCGCGATGCACATTCATCAGAGCCTCGCGGACATGCGCACCGGGCGCAACCTGTTTGCCGACGAAAACGGCGCGGTGTCGCCGCTGTTCCGCAGCTATCTGGCGGGGCTGCAGAAGTACACGCCGGCGCTGATGCCGATCTTCGCGCCGTACATCAATTCGTACCGCCGCCTGTCGCGCTTCATGGCCGCGCCGATCAACGTGCAGTGGGGCTACGACAACCGCACGGTGGGCTTTCGCATTCCGCAGTCGAGCCCCGTCGCGCGCCGCATCGAGAACCGGATTCCGGGCGTCGACTGCAACCCGTACCTCGCGTTCGCGGCGACGCTCGCCGCCGGCTATCTCGGCATGACGCAACAGCTCGCGCCGACCGAGCCGATCGCATCGGACGGCTACGACCTGCCGTATCAGCTGCCACGTAACCTCGAGGAAGGCATCTCGCTGATGGCCGCGTGCGAGCCGCTCGCCGGCATCCTCGGCGACAAGTTCGTGAAGGCCTACCTGGCGTTGAAGGAAACCGAATACGAAGCGTTCTTCCGCGTGATCAGCTCGTGGGAACGCAGGCACCTGCTGCTGCACGTGTAAGCGTGCGGCGCTGTTTGACGGAGAAAACATGACCGATCGAAACGAAGCTTTTCCGCCGCGCTCGACCGCCGATTTTCGCGCGCTCGACGCCGCGCACCACATCCACCCGTTCTCCGACATGGGCGCGCTCAACCGCGCCGGCAGCCGCGTGATCGTGAAGGCCGACGGCGTCTATCTGTGGGACTCGGACGGCAACAAGGTGATCGACGGGATGGCCGGCCTCTGGTGCGTGAACGTCGGCTACGGCCGCAAGGAACTCGCCGACGCCGCCTATCGCCAGATCCAGGAACTGCCGTTCTACAACACGTTCTTCAAGACCACGCACCCGCCGGTGATCGAGCTTTCCGCGATGCTCGCGGAAGTGACGCCCGCCGGCTTCAACCACTTCTTCTATTGCAACAGCGGCTCGGAAGGCAACGACACCGTGCTGCGTCTCGTGCATCAATACTGGCGCGTGCAGGGCAAGCCGCAGAAGAAGGCCGTGATCTCGCGCAAGAACGGTTACCACGGCTCGACGATCGCGGGCGGCACGCTCGGCGGGATGGGCTACATGCACGAGCAGATGCCGTCGAAGGTCGAGCACATCGTGCACATCGACCAGCCGTATTTCTTCGGCGAAGCGGCGGCCGGCGAGACGCCCGAAGCATTCGGCCTCGCGCGTGCGCAGCAGCTCGAAGCGAAGATTCTCGAACTTGGCGCGGAGAACGTCGCGGCGTTCATCGGCGAACCGTTCCAGGGCGCGGGCGGCGTGATCTTCCCGCCGTCGACGTACTGGCCGGAAATCCAGCGGATCTGCCGCAAGTACGACATCCTGCTGGTCGCCGACGAAGTGATCGGCGGCTTCGGGCGCACCGGCGAATGGTTCGCGCACCAGCACTTCGGCTTCGAGCCGGACCTGATCACGATGGCGAAGGGCCTCACGTCGGGCTACGTGCCGATGGGTGCCGTGGGCATTCACGAGCGCGTCGCGCGCCCGATCATCGACAACGGCGAATTCAATCACGGCCTCACGTACTCGGGCCACCCGGTGGCGGCGGCCGTCGCGGTCGCGAACCTGAAGCTGCTGCGCGACGAGGGGATCGTCGAGCGGGTGAAGACCGACATCGGGCCGTATTTCCAGCGCCGGCTGCGCGACACGCTGGGCGACCATCCGATCGTCGGGGAGATTGCGGGAGCGGGGCTGGTCGCCGGTGTTCAACTGGCGCGCGACCGGAGCCGGCGCGAGCGCTTCGGCGCGGACGTCGATATCGGCACGATCTGCCGCGACTTCTGCTTCAACGGCAACCTGATCATGCGCGCGACCGGCGACCGGATGCTGCTGTCGCCGCCGCTCGTGATTCGCGAGGCGGAGGTCGACGAGATCGTCGACAAGGCGAAGCGCGCGTTCGACGCGACGGCGGAGCGGGTGGGGCGCGCACGGTAAGCCGGTTCCTGCGTGCGGCGTGGCGTCGAATGACGTGGCGCCCGCGTCGCGCAGGGCACGCGCGACGCCAAAACGAAAAGGGCCTGCGTCGTGAGACGCAGGCCCTTGAATTCTTTGGTGGCGGTACTTCCCTGAAATTGTCCTTTGGAATCCACGTCTGGTATGGCCGGTAGCGCTTAGCCAAATTGAATGTACCCCCAAAGATACCCCCGAATGGTGGCCGCTGTCCCATTCGGCACAAGCGGTTTGCAGGTCTACTCCTCGTATGCTTCTCATAGCTCGGCTTGCGGTAAGGCGAGTTGTCGAGTCGAGCGTGCGATACGTCCCCGAACCCGGTAAATTGATCCTTGTCCCCGCCTAGCTCGACGGAGCGAAAGCCGGTCCCTTCACCGGCCCGGTGGGGGCCCACTGTGAAGGACACGCAAGAAGGGCGTGAAATGACCAAGGAACGGGATTGGATAGGTCATCCGTCGGCGCAACGCCGGCAAAGGCTTGATGGCTCTTACGAGTACGCGGACCCGCAAAACCAAAGCCTTGCGATTATGCTCGGCGTGCGAGCGTTTCATCCGGATAGCGGGCTCGATCCTGATCGCACCCTTTTTTCTGGCGCGAACTTGTGGGAAATCGACCGATTCGTTGAAGAGCTGGAAGCGAACATGGTTCCCGATGCGGAAAAATTTCGGGCGGCGCTCAACGAAATCCGCATGTGCTTCAAGAACGACGATACGACGGGGAATGTCAGTACGAGCTTGGTATGGCGTTCGCTGCGCGCTCATGCAGAAATCATCAGTGTTGGGATGCGTGCGCGCGCGAAGGGCGGTAGTGACCAGTATGGACGCGACGTAGACCGATCCGGGGCCGCTGTCGTGGGGCGGACACCGGGTGCAAAGTGGAGCAACGCGGACCTGATGCAACTTCTCGAACTGTCGAAGTTGCCGGAGATGACGCAACAGAAGCTCGCGGACAGGTACGGCGTGAGTCGTGCACGCATCGGGACGTTGCTCAAGGACGCAAAGGCCAAACTCAGCACAAAACCTGTTTCCGTGTTTACCCACGGGAGTACTTCGAACGTCGGGCGCAAACGTCGCGTCGGTTGAACCGCTGTTGCATTCGCTATTGCGCGAATTGTCCGGAAACCCGCGCCAACTAAGGCGCATGGTGTTGCATATGTCGCCGTAGCTGTTGCCATCAATAGCCTTGGCTCCATTCCCGGGTTGGCCGGGAGCGTTCTCATGGAGCCGAATATGGTGCACCAAATCCGACAGGCGCTCATTCGTCGCAAGCAAGTCGAGGTAGAGACCGGCCTGAGTCGCTCGACGATTTACGCCCGCATGAAGGCGGGCACCTTTCCGCAAAGCGTCCGGCTCGGCGCGCGTTCCGTTGCATGGCGGCGTGCCGATGTTGATGCGTGGATTGCCAATCCCGCCGGCTACCGCATCGAGGGCTGATGCGATGGAAAAGAAAAACGCCCGCCAACCGAAGCCGACGAGCGCCAAACGTCAAAGCGAGTTTATCGGAACCGCTAACCCCCGTCAGCTTCGCGCGTTGACCGTGCTGCAACGCCATCCGATGTCGCGCGAAGAATTGGACGGCTTCGTGGGGTGCAGCAACGGCCCGGACCTCATCGCGGGCCTGCGCGCAAAGGGACTCGCCTTGCCCTGCGTGCGCGTCGTTTGCATCGACCGTGACGGAATCGAAGTGCAGCGCGGCGTCTATCACCTCACGACGACCGACCGCCGGAAGGTCGCACGCTGGCTCGCGAAGCGCAGCAAGGGGGCGGCATGATGAATGGTCACGACGACGCCCGTGCTCGCGAAGCCTTGTTTGCGCTCGACGCCGGCTGCGCCCGCGATGAGTGGGTGCGCGTCGCTATGGCAGCGAAGGCGGCTGGCCTCCCCGAGGACGATTTCCTTGACTGGTCCGCGACCGGTGCGAACTATGGCGGCGAGCATGACGCCCGCTCCGTCTGGAAGAGCATCAAACCTGACGGCGGCATTGGCCCGGGGACGCTGTTCAAGATGGCAAAGGATGCCGGTTGGAACGGCGCGCCACGTGCGCTCGTATCGAGTCACGCGGTAACGACCCAGCCGGGAGCACAAGCCGCCCCAAAGCCGCGCTTTGACGTTGCTGCCGCGTTCGCGAGCTACCCGCCCGCGAGCGGGGACCATCCCTACATCGTCGCGAAACGCGGAAATCCGGCCGCGTTGTGCGTCGTCCCACCCGATGATCCGCAAACGGTCGCCGGTAAGTCCGTCTGCGGCTATCTCGTCGTGCCCGCGTATTCGTTGGACGGCCAATTGCGTACGGTTCAATACGTGCCGCCGCCGGGCCAAGGTAAGAAACTGAACGCGCCGGGCGCATCGTTCGGGAACGACGGGTTTTTCACGGTCGGCGAGATTGTGCCGGACGGGACGCTTTACGTTGTCGAAGGCATCGGGCAGGCGTGGGCGTGTGCGAAAGCCGACTATCAAGCCGCCGCCGCCGTCGCGTTCGGTGCCGGTCGCATCGGCACGGTTGCGAAGTCGTTGCGCAAGCGCTATCCGGCCGCACGCATCGTCATCGTCCCGGATAAGGGCAAAGAGCAGGACGCGGAATCCGTCGCTCGTGAAATCGGTGGCGCATGGGTCGAGATGCCGGCCGACAAGCCGGCGAACTACGACGCGAACGACTTTGAAGCCGAGCACGGTAGCGAATCGCTCGCGGACCTGCTGCGCTCAGCTAGAACGCCGAAAATCGAACTTCTGCTCAAAATCGCCTTCGCTGACGAGTTGCCGGACCGTTACGAGCCGCCCGACGAGCTTGTACAAGGCGTCTTGACGGTCGGCGGCGGTAGCGTCGTGTACGGCGATACCAATTGCGGCAAAACGTTTTTTGTTATCGATATGGCCATTGCCGTCGCGCGCGGCGTTCCCTTTATGGGTCGTCAAACGGAACAAGGGCTGGTCTTGTACCTCGCCGTCGAGTCGCCTGCATCGGTCTGTGCGCGCGTTCAGGCGTACCAGAAGTATCACGGCGTACTTGTTCCGAATTTCGGCATCGTTCAAAGCACCGTGAATTTGTTCGAAGGCGACGATGACGCCAACGCCATCATCGAAACGGTGCGCCAACTTGAAACGCAGCGAGGGCAAAAGGTACGTCTGATCGTCGGCGACACCTTGGCGCGAATAAGCGCGGGCGCAAACGAGAACGCCGGGCAGGATATGGGCCGCGTCATCGAACGCTTCGACCGCATCCGCACCGAATGCCAAGCGCATTTCACGCTGGTGCATCACTGCGGGAAGAACGCCGCTTATGGCATGCGGGGCTGGTCCGGCATTCGCGCCGCCATCGATTCGGAAATCGAACTCACGGACGCGGCTGCGGGGCGCTGCGCCGAAATCACGAAGCAACGCGACCTCGGCACGAAGGGCGAGCGTATCGGCTTTCGGCTCGATGTCGTCCAACTCGGCATCACGAAATGGGGTGCGCCTGCAACGAGTTGCGTCGTTGTCCCGACCGATGCACCGCCGCCGGACAAGGTTCGCGCAAAGCGCGTCGGCGAAGTTGAGGGTGCGGTCGCCGAGTTCCTGGCGGCGCGCAAGACGGGCATTCGGAAGAGCGATGTCGTGCATCACTTCGCGGCGCGATACCCCAGCTCGTCGGTGTATCGCGCCATGAAGACGCTCGTCGGAGCGGGTGCGGCACATGAAGCCGCCGGGATGATTTGCGTTGCGGTGGCGGTGAAATGAGGGAAGGACGCGAGGTACGCGAAAGGTACGCGTACCTTTCGCGTACTCCGGCGTACGTACGTTTAGGTACACCACCCTTTGGGGGTGTACCTCGCGTACCTAGCTGTACCGTGGGACTGCTGGGTAAAAACAGGAGGCGACAATGATCGATGGTTTGGTAAGCGGGAAGCTGTACGGCAAGCCGGCGGAGCGCACGGGCGCGAGCGGTCGCTCGTTCGTGACGGCGAAGGTTCGTGCTGCTGCTGGCGACGGCGAAGCGCTGTTCGTCAACATCATCGCGTTCGCGGACGATGCGAAGGCCGCGTTGTTGGCGCTCGATGACGGCGATTCGGTCGCGCTCGCCGGGACGCTGACGCCGAAAGTTTGGACCGACCGCAATGGCGAAGCTAAGCCGTCGCTCGATATGGTCGCGCACGCGGCGGTGTCGGCGTATCACGTCCGGCGCAAGCGCGCCGCCGTGCATGGCGCGGGCGACAGCGGCGAACGCGAAAGCGGTCGGCCGGCGATGTCTGGCACACGGCAGGCGGCGGCGTTCTGCAGCGACGACACGTCGGACATGCAGGACGATTTCTAGGGCGCGGGGCAACCCGCACGGTGAAGGTGTTTTACGTCGGTAAATAGGAATACGAAATAATGGAAGTGTCTGTTCCGAAATGGCTTCTGGAGCGGCTGAATTTTGACGCCGCGCATGGCAGTTACAGCATGCTCGTTTGGCCCGGTCCGGGCGGCCGGACGCCATACCAAGTAGTGAAGCCCGGCCCGGTGAAGTACCGCGTCGAAATTTGTCCCGCAGGTTACATCGTCGTAATCCCGCGCTAACGCGCCTTTTGGAGAATGTCATGAAAAAACCCCTGCCCGAGCGTATGGAAATCCTCGAAGCGCTCGTCTCCGATACCGGCCTCGCCGACGAACTCGCGGCGAAACAACGAGCGAAGCTCGATGCGCGTCGCGCCGAACTGGCGCGCGAACTGAAGGCGGTGCCGAATCCCGAACGCGAGCTTTCCGCCTCGGCGAAAGAAGCGACGCGGACGGAAGCCGATTTCATCAAGGCCGAAACGGCTTACCGCGACGCCGAACGCGCGATGGTGGACGCGCGTACCCGGCACGTTGTTACGTCGCAGATGCACGAGGGGAGGCGGCAGCGCATCTTGACCGAACTCGAACGCACCGCGCCGCCCGAAGTCGGCGAGGCGCTCGACGAGTTGTCGAGCGCCGACGATTTGTTGCGCGCCGCAGTTCGGACTGACGTATTCACGGAGAAAAACTGGCTGGGCGCTCGCGTCGGCAACGTTACGACGAACATGCCCCAAATCAAGGCGGCTCGCGAGAAAATCGCCGAAGCTCAACGAAACATTCGTGCGCTTGTCCACGACGGCTCGATTTCGAGCGGCGAACTGGTATCGCGTGTACGCGCGTGCGTGGATGAGGCACTTCAGCCGATGTTCGAATTCGTGCCGCGCCAGAAGTGGGAAACTCGTCTTTCGCGACCGTATAGCGACCTGTTGGCCGAAGTCGCAGGCTACGGGAACTAGCCATACATAGGGCGGCGTGCATCGACGGCTTGAGCCGCGCCCGTGCGCCGCCTTATCGTCCACAAGCTATTGACCGAAGCGAAACTCTCTCGACGGATGTTCTTCGTAAGTTTGCGGCGAAATGAAGGTCGCTCATCGACCCGGTTGAGTCGCCCGAGTCAGCATAGGTGCCGGTCCGCTGTATCACCGATATGAGACGTTCGAAGCAGCAGTGCTGCTCGCTAACACTAACACCCTCCTGCGCAACTTGAACGACATCAGCTTACAACGGTCTTGTCGAGTACGCCGTGCCACTCCTTGTTCATGGAGGAAAAAATCGGCTCAAAATAATCGTCCGGAAATTTCGCGATCTCGCCGAACTGATGGGCGGCATCCATAAGCACTATAAGACCAGTGGAAAAAACGGACTGCACGAACGTGGGATCGTCATCCTGCTTGTACACCATACTGCTATCGCCCTGATGTCGAAAAGCGAGCACTGCGAGGTCGTTATGTGAAAAGCCGCAAAGCATCGCGTAGGGGCCGACGAGATGAAAAAGACCAGTATCGCCAAATTCCTGGCTGATCTTCTTCGGGCGATACTTTTCGGCATGTAGTGAGCTGAACTCCAACAGACAAGTATCGAGTCGATTCTTGACCGGCAGCTTCGCTTCATCGGGAATGCTCGGATCGGCAAGTATTCCCTCGTAGACACGTTTTTCCCCGTGCAGTTTGTCGTAACGCAACTGATTTACGTAGCCAGCATTCGTCTTTAGCTTTCGCATGACAACTAGCGCTTCGATCATCGAGCGAACGTGTGTAGCCGCATGTGTGCTCATATGAGCATTTCCGAGCCGCAAGGCAGCCTCGAATTGTTCTGCGATTGTCAGCACCAGCGCCACTCGCATACGGTCGGGGCCGCCCTTTGGCGGTCGAGAACGCACTATGAGGTTTCGCATTCCGTCCAGAATTCGCCCCGACGTGTTAAGAAGATCAACGACTTTTATCGTGTCCATTCCTGTTCCTTTGGGCGGCGCCAAGCAGGTCGAATGACCCAGACGCGTCGCGTTTCAGCCGCATTTTACCGTCGACAAGGAGTCGCTTCTTGGCCGACGGCCGTCTTATGCGGTCGGAGTGCGCACCGACGTTTTGCCTTGGCCGATGCGCGCGGGCCGTGCTGAAGGGCTTTGCGGTGCGTCCATGGGGCCGTATGAGGATGGGTAGGGGTAGCCAATCTCTAGCGCGACCGCGCCGATGATCGTGGCGCAAGGCGAATTTTTACCGCCGCGAAATTAAGCACGGGCGTGCTAAATCTGTAGTCGCCGAGTGCGCCGGCCGGGCGGATACGCTGGAATGCGCAGTTTGTCGCTTAAACTTTCGGACAGGCGCGCGGGGGCGCATAAGGAGAGTCGCAATGAACGCCTTGCTGACCGGCGTCGTTACGGGTTGTTTGGCGATTGTAGGGGTCATCCTAACGTCGTATTTGACTCGGAAACGAGAGCATGACGCGGACTGGCGCAAAACGAAGTTGGAACACTATCGAGAGTACGTCGCGGCACTTTCCGGCGTAATCGAGGGTAGAAGCATCCCGGCGGCTGCCCATGAGCGGTATGCCGATGCGCTGAACGCGTTGGCGCTCGTCGCATCGGGCGAAGTTCTCGCGGCTTTATATGCGTACCAAGACGAAACAACCTATCGCAACGCAGACCGAAGCCGAGCGACGCACGACAGGCGGTTGAACGACTTGCTGCGCGCGATGCGGGACGATGTTCAACCGAACACGGGTAAGGGCGTTGAGCTGCCTCCGTTCCGTTTGATAGGTGTGCCGCCGCTTACCTATGCGGATGCATAGCGACGAGAGTTCGACCGAATCGACGGCACCTTCGCTTGGACGTAGGTGAGTAGTGGAAACCGACCGCTTACCGTGCCGATGCACTTATCGGGATAACTTCCGCACCCGCCTTGAGTCGGTCGAGATAGTCCGCCCATTTCTGCATCATTTCGCGACGCTGAGGAAGGAAGGTCGTGCGGTTGTACGCGCGTCCGAGCGGGTCTTTCACGGTATGGGACAGTTGTGATTCGATGACCTCGACCGCGACACCGAGCACTTCCACCATGATGGTACGCGCCATCGCTCGGAAGCCGTGGCCGGTGATTTCGGTGCGCGTATCGTAGCCGAGCCGGCGCAGCGCGGCGTTAATCGTTGCCTCGCTCATTGGTCGATTCCGGTCGCGTGCCCCGGGGAATACGTAACGACCGTCGCCGGTCAACGCGTGCAATTCGTGCAGGATGGCGACGGCCTGATCGGGTAGGGGCACGATATGCGCTCCGCCGTCCATCTTGGCCGCCTTGTTGCGTTTCATGCGTGTGCCATCAATCTCCCACGTCGCGTTATCCAAGTCGATTTCCGACCATTCAGCGGCACGCAACTCGCCCGGGCGACGGAACAGCATCGGCGCGAGCTTGAGCGCGCAGTGAACCGGAAACGTACCGCCGAAGGCGTCGAACGCACGCAGCAACTCGCCGACCTTGCCGGGGTCAGTGATGGCCGCGAAATGCTTTTGTCGGATCGGCGGAAGTGCGCCACGAAGGTCGGCCGTTACGTCGCGCGTTGCGCGACCGGTTGCGACGGCATATCGGAATACTTGGCCGCAGTTCTGTTTCGCCCGGTGGGCCGTGTCGAGCGTTCCGCGTGCTTCGATCCTGCGGATAACGTCGAACACCTCGGCCGGCTGAATTCCGGAGATAGGGCGCTTCCCGAGCCACGGGAACACATCGTTTTCGAAGCGGGCGATGATCTTGCTCGAATGGCTTGTTGCCCATCCGGGCGAATGCTTGTTGAACCATTCGCGCGTAACGGCTTCGAAGCTCGTCGCGGCGGCGAGGCGGGCGGCGCGCTTGTCCGCCTTCTTCGCTTCGCCGGGATCGATACCGGCCGCCAGCTTCTCGCGGGCGTCATCGCGCTTCTTGCGCGCCGCTTGTAGCGATACGTCCGGATAGACGCCGAACGCGAGCAACTTTTCCTTACCGGCGATTCGGTACTTGAACCGCCAGTAGCGCTGTCCTGCCGGCGTGACGAGTAGGAACAGACCGCCGCCGTCAAACAGCTTCTGCGGCTTGTCGCCGGCCCTAGCGTTCTTGATTGCGATGTCGGTGAGCGGCATGGGGGTATCTCCGAGCGGACGCGCAGCATTTCGCGGCGCGTACCCCTAAAAATACCCCTACATACCCCCGGCTGCCGTTGGCGTTTTCCGGAATTCCCGGGAATGAAAAAACCCGCTAAGCCTTGCAGCTAAGCGGGTTTCGGGATGTTCCGAGAACACCCCGGAATATTCTTTGGTGGGCGGTACTGGGATCGAACCAGTGACCCCTGCCGTGTGAAGGCAGTGCTCTACCGCTGAGCTAACCGCCCAAAGAAGAATCAAATTATGTCAGAGATTTTGGGGCTCGTAAAGCCCTTTCTGCAAATTTTTTCAAATAGCCGCAAGCACCGGTTCGCGAGCCGCGCGCTCAGCCCGCCAGCGCGGGCAGCGCATCGATCGACGCGCGTACGTAGCCGGCAAAGCGCAGCGCCACCGGTTCGGCGGTGCCGCTGCGTTTCAGCGCGAGCGTACGCGATTCGAGCGACGCATCCTTCAGCGGCAGGAACACGAGCCGATCGCTTTTCGCCTGCTGCAGCACGCGCGGCACCAGCGCGATGCCCATCCCGAACTCGATCATCGACAGGATCGTCTGCCACAGCCGCGCCTCGTGGCGGATCAGCGGACTGAATCCCGCGTTCACGCACTGCGCGATGATCAGGTCGTGATAGTGCGGCGCGGCGTCGCGCGGAAACAGGATGAACGGTTCGGTCGCGAGCGTGGCGAGCGCGACCTGCCTGCGCCGCGCGAGCGGATGCGCGGCCGGCAGGCAGCACACGAACGGCTCCGCATAGACGAGCACCGATTCGACCTCGGGCGGGAAGTGGCCCCAGTGCGCATAGCCGAGATCGATCTGGCCGCGCTGGATCGCCTGCACCTGCGCGTGCGTGTTCATCTCGCTCAGCACGACCTCGACGCCCGGATAGTCGGCCTCGAAGCGCCGCACGGCATCGGGCAGCCCGCGATACAGCATCGAGTGGACGAAGCCGATCCGCAGCCGGCCGGCGAGCCCCGACGCGGAGCGCACCGTCAGGCGCTCGGCTTCGTCCGCCTGCAGCAGCAGCCGGCGCGCTTCGCCGAGCAGCACCTCGCCCGCGTTGGTCAGCGCGACCGTCTTGTTGGTGCGCGAGAACAACTGCACGCCGAGCGCGTCCTCGAACTTGCGGATGTCGAAACTCAGCGCCGGCTGCGAGATGAACAGGCGCGTCGCCGCGCGCCCGAAATGCAGCTCCTCCGCCACCGCCACGAAGTAGCGCAACTGCCTCAGTTCCATGGTGTCTCCTCCCGGCGTCGGCATCGATAAGCGATATCTATCGTACCGGACAAATCCTGTATTGGACGCTTATCGATCGCGCGCCTACGCTCTGCGGGAGGCTTGACGCAGGACCGGCCGGGCGCTGCGACGCATGGCCCGGTCGCCGCGCAGGCAACCCAGGAGACGCACGCATGAACGACACCGCTCGCACGCCGGACACCGGCGCATCCAATATTCCCGATACCCGGGGCATCAATTTCTTCACCGTCGATCCCGATCTCGGCGCGTTGCTGAAGCTGCATCTCGGCGACGCGCACTATGCCGAACTCGAGCCGCGGTTGCACGCGCTCGGCGCGCGCGTGTCGGGCGAACTCGACGAATGGGCGTCGCGCGCGGACAAGCATCCGCCCGTGCTCGAGCATCGCAACCGGCGCGGCGAGGCCGTGCAGCGGATCGACAAGGACCCGGCGTACGTCGCGCTCGAACGCGTCGCGTATGCAGAGCTCGGGCTCGCATCACTGAGCCACAGCGCCGAAACCGTGCCGCCGCTCGTCAAGTACGCGCTGACGTTCCTGTTCGTGCAGGCGGAATTCGGGCTGTGCTGCCCGGTCAGCATGACCGATTCGCTGACGCGCACGCTGCGCCGCTTCGGCGATCCCGCGCTCGTCGCGCGCTACCTGCCGCGGCTCGCCTCGCGCGACTTCGATACGCTGTACCAAGGCGCGATGTTCATGACCGAGCAGGCGGCCGGCTCCGACGTCGGCCGTATCGCGACGCGCGCGACCAGCGAAACCGACGCGCACGGCGAGACCGTCTGGCGGCTGACCGGCGACAAGTGGTTCTGCTCGAACGCGGACGCCGATCTCGCGATGGTGCTCGCGCGGCCCGACGGCGCGCCGGACGGCATCAAGGGCCTCGCGCTGTTCCTGCTGCCGAAGACACTGCCGGACGGCACGCGCAACCGCTACCGGATCGTGCGCCTGAAGGACAAGCTCGGCAGTCGTTCGATGGCCAGCGGCGAGATCGCGCTCGAAGGTGCGCAGGCGTACCTGATCGGCGAGATCGGTCGCGGCTTTCACCAGATGGCCGACATGATCAACATGTCGCGGCTGTCGAACGGCGTGCGCGCGGCGGGGCTGATGCGGCGCGCGCTGAACGAAGCGCTGCACGTCGCCGCGCATCGCGAGGCGTTTGGCCGCAAGCTGATCGAGATGCCGCTGATGCAGCGCCAGTTGATGAAGATGCTGCTGCCGGCCGAGGCCGCGCGCGCGATGTTCATGCAGATCGCGCTGCTGCTGCCGCAGGCCGACGCGGGCGACGAGCAGGCCGCGCGCTGCGTGCGGATCCTGACGCCGCTGATCAAGTTCCGCGCCTGCCGCGACGCGCGCCGCGTGACGGGCGACGCGATGGAAGTGCGCGGTGGCACCGGCTATATCGAGGAATGGAGCGATGCGCGGCTCGTACGCGACGCGCATCTCGGTTCGATCTGGGAAGGCACGAGCAACATCGTCGCACTCGACGTCGCGCGTGCCGCGCAGCGCGAGCATGCGCTCGACGCGCTGCGGACGTTCCTCGGCGATCGTCTGGGCGCGGCGCCGCTGCCCGAGGCGAGCCGCACGGCGCTGCGGCGCATCCTCGTACGGGCATGCGATGCACTTGCGAGGGTGGCCGGGGAAGGCGACGACGCGCGCGTGCGGCAGGCCGCGTCCGCGCTGTACTACGCGAGCGCGGCCGTGCTGATGGCCTGCGAAGGCGCACGGCTCGCGCCGGATTTCCGGCGTCTCGCGCTCGCGCACCTGATCGTGCGGCACAAGCTGCTGCCGGTCGATCCGCTCGCGCCGGCCCCGCGCGACGACGAATCGGCCGCGTCCGATGCGCTGCTGCGTGGCCTGCCGGTCGCGCTCGACATGGCGCTCGACCTGCTGCCGGAGGTCGAGCGATGAACACGACGCGTGGCGCACTGGACGGCCTGAAGGTCGTCGACCTGAGCCGGGTGCTCGGCGGCCCGTACTGCACGCAGGCGCTCGCCGACCACGGTGCGACGGTGATCAAGATCGAGCCGCCCGCCGGCGACGAGACGCGCGGCTGGGGGCCGCCGTTCCTCGGCGACACGGCGTGGTATTTCATGGGCGTGAACCGCAACAAGGAGGGGCTCGCGCTCGACCTGTCGCACGACGAAGGGCGCGCGATCCTGTGGCGCCTGCTCGAAGAAGCCGACGTGCTCGTGGAGAATTTCAAGCCGGGCACGCTTGCGCGCTGGGGGATGGACTACGCACGCGACCTGCAGCCGCTTTTCCCGCGCCTGATCCACTGCGCGGTGACGGGCTTTGGCGACGACGGCCCGCTCGGCGGGCTGCCGGGCTACGACGCGGTGATCCAGGCGATGGCCGGGCTGATGAGCGTGAACGGCGAACGCGACGGCGACGCGACCCGCATCGGTTTGCCGATCGTCGACATGGTCACGGGGCTCAACGCGCTCGCCGGCATCCTGCTCGCGCTCGCGGAGCGCGAGAAGAGCGGGCGCGGGCAGTCGATCGACGTCGCGCTGTACGACTGCGGCGTGTCGCTGCTGCATCCGCACCTGCCGAACTTCTTCGGCTCGGGCCGCGTGCCGGAACGCAGCGGCAACGCGCATCCGAACATCGCGCCGTACGACAGCTATCGCACGGCGACCGTGCCGATCTTCCTCGCGGTCGGCAACGACCGGCAGTTCGCGCGGCTCGTCGCGCATCTCGGCGCGCCGGCGCTCGCCGACGATCCGCGCTTCGTCGACAACCGCAGCCGCTGCGCGCACCGGCCCGAGCTGAAGGCCGAACTGGAAGCGCGGCTTGCCGCGCATGCGTGCGAGCCGCTCGCGCGCGACCTGATGGCGGCCGGCGTGCCGTGCGGGCCGGTGCGCACGGTGGCCGACGTCGCGCACGATCCGCATGCGCTGCATCGCAACCTGTTCGTCGAGATCGGCGCGTATCGCGGCACCGCGTCGCCGGTGAAGCTGTCGCGCACGCCGGCCACCTACCGGTCGGCGCCGCCCGCGCTCGGGCGCGATACGCGCGCGGTGCTCGACCGGCTCGGCGTCGATCGCGCGCTTCAGCAGCAACTGCTCGATGCCGGCGTGCTGAAGACGGCCGCCGGCGAGTCGCCGCCCGACTGACACGACGCCGCCGGCCGGCGGCGTGATGCCGGCCACCCGGGAAAGGCGCGCGCGAGTCGCGCCCCCGATCATCACAATATGGAGACATCGATGAGTCGTCCGCAATCCCCGAGCGCCGCGCAGCCGCGGCCCGGCCGCGCCGCCCTCGCGGCGTTCGTCGGCACCACGATCGAGTGGTACGACTTCTACATCTACGGCACGGCCGCGGCGCTCGTGTTCGGCAAGGTGTTCTTTTCGAGCACGATGAACCCCGGCGTCGCGACGCTGCTCGCGTTCGTCACGTTCTGGGCCGGCTTCGCCGCGCGGCCGCTCGGCGGCATCGTGTTCGGCCATCTCGGCGATCGCGTCGGCCGCAAGACCGCGCTCGTGATCACGCTGGTGATGATGGGGCTCGCGACGACCGGCATCGGCCTGCTGCCCGGTTACGCGTCGATCGGCGTCTGGGCGCCGGCGGGCCTCGTCGTGCTGCGCGTGCTACAGGGCATCGCGGTCGGCGGCGAGTGGGGCGGCGCGGTGCTGATCGCGAGCGAGAATGCACCGAAGCATCGCAGCATCC
>NZ_JACFYV010000080.1:0-26212 GCF_016759955.1 Burkholderia sp. KCJ3K979 | reverse complement strand
AGCGTGGCGGGGGTGGCTGCGGGCACGTCTGTTCTCCGGTTGGAGGGGGCGGAAGGCGGAGCGTCGACGATACCGCGCCGTGGGGTGCGGGACAAGGGTATGGCCGAGCCGCCGCGGGAAAACAGATGCGCGTCGTCCTGCCGCACGGCGCCTCGATACCTGTACAACATTCCGTACATATATTCGAATAGTGCTATACTTGTACCGTTAAATGTACAAGTGAGGCGCCCCATGCGCACGATTCATTTTTCGGATGCCCGCGGCAATCTGAAGACCGTCATCGACCAGGTCGTCGACGATGCGGACGTGACGCTCATTACGCGCCGCGATGCACCGAACGCCGTCATCATGTCGCAGGACTATTACGACAGCCTGATGGAGACGGTTCACCTGCTGCGCTCGCCAGCCAACGTCGCTCATCTCGAACGTTCGATCGCGCAACTGCGCAAGGGCAAGGCGAAAGAACACAAGCTCGCCGAGGATGATGAATGAGCGTACGTCGCGTGCTCTTTACTTCCGACGCATGGGATGACTATGTCTACTGCCAAGGACAGGATCGCAAGACGCTCAAGCGCATCAACCAGCTCATTCGCGAAACCCAGCGCACGCCGTTCGAAGGCATCGGCAAGCCGGAGCCGTTGAAAGCCAATCTCTCCGGCTTCTGGTCGCGCCGTATCGACGATACGAACCGCCTGGTCTACGAGGCTGACGACCTTCAACTCAGCATCGTGTCCTGCCGCTACCATTACGAGTAGCACGGCCGCCAACCAACCTCGCCACGTTCCGCCTCGCACGCCTCACCCGATGACCTACCGCCTCATCGCCTTCGACTTCGACGGCACGCTCGCCGATTCGCTCGACAGCTTTCTCGCCGCGCTGTCGGAAGCGTCGCGCCTGCACGGCTTTCGCGACGCGACGCCCGAACTGCGCCCCGCGCTGCGCGGCATGTCGGCGCGCGACATCATCCGCGCGCTCGACGTGCCGATGTGGAAAGTGCCGCGCGTGACGATCGACATGCGCCGCCTGATGCGGCCGCGCATCGCGAACGTGCGGCTCTTTCCCGGCGTCGACGAAACGTTCGACGCGCTCGCCGCGCGCGGCATCCGCATCGCGATCGCCACGTCGAACACCGAGGAGATCGTGCGCGACCGGCTCGGCCCGCGCGCCGGCGCACGCGTCGACCATTTCGCCTGCGGCATTCCGCTGTTCGGCAAAGCGCGCCGTCTGCGCGCGCTCGTTCACGAGGCCGGTGTGCGCGCCGACGAAGTGCTGTACGTCGGCGACGAAATCCGCGATGCCGACGCGGCACGGCGCGCGCGTATCGCCTTCCAGGGCGTCGCGTGGGGTTACACGGCGCCCGACGCGTTGCAGGCACATTGCGCGACGCCGTTGCTGCCGCGCCTCGATGCGCTGCTCGATCGCGTGTAACGCTTCACGCACGCCGCGCGCACACGCACCACTCGCCGCCGACGCGCCGCCACAGCAACGGCCGCGACGACATCGCACCGATGAAATGCCGATGACACGCACGCGCATCTCATGCATTGCATGCGCCACGTGCGCGCAAAAATTGCCGCCGCCGCACGCGCATCAGGTACGCACTACCGGCCTGCGCGCGTGCCCATCGATTCGTCTTACCAACCGTTACACAAGCCACAGCACGGTTGCACCTGCTACCCGACCGCTCTCCTAGAATCAGTCGGGCCGGAAAACACTTCGAACGCCGCCGCGGCAGAGCGGCAGTCGAATCCGGCCCGGGCGCGCCCGGTCTCTCGCACAGCGACGGATCACACGATCCGTTTTTCAACCAGAGCCCCGATCGAAAGGAGGTCCCATGAACCGCTTTCCCCCCATTTCGCGCCTTGCCTTGTCTGCCGCCGGCCTGCTTCTCGTCGCCGTGACGGCGACCGCGCAAACCGCGCAACCGGCACCCGCGGCATCCGCCGCGCCGGCCGCGACTGCGACGCGCATCCACGAAGCCGACCAGACCTTCATCACGGACGGCACGAAGACCGTGTCGACCCAGCACGACGCCGCGCGCATCGCCGATTCGCGCACGTCGGACAGCCAGGTCAAGGCGTTCGCGCAACGCGTGTCGACCGACGATGCGAAGATCATCCAGGCGATGCGCGCGGCGAGCCCGCGCGGCGTCGACGTGCCGGCCAACGACCCGGACACGACCGTGCTGAACAGCATCAAGAGCCTGCGCGGCGCCGAGTTCGACAAGGCGTACATCGAACAGGTCGCGCTCGCCGGCCAGCAGAAGACGATCTCGGCATTCCAGGCCGAAATCGCATCGGGCCGCGACGCCAAGCTGAAGGAAGTCGCACGCCAGGCGCTGCCGATCCTGCAGGCGCACTACGCGGACGCGCAGAAGCTCGCGCAGCGTCATCACCTCGCATCGGCGCAGTAACGCGATGCAGCGCCGCGCCTCGTGCGCGGCGCACCGTTCCCCCCGTCGTCGCGCTGCCGACTCCCCTGCCGGCGGCGCGATGCACGTCTGAAGCATCAAGCGTCCCGCATCACCCGTTACGTCGCCAGCTTCGCCTCGAGTCGCGTACGCACGTCCGGCCATTCGTCGTCGATGATGCTGAAGCGCACCGAGTTGCGCTTGCGGCCATCCGGCATGATCCGTTCGTGGCGCACGATGCCCTCCTGTTTCGCACCGAGGCGCAGGATCGCCGCGCGCGATTTCTCGTTCAGCTCGTCCGTGGTGAACTGCACGCGCACGCATCGCAGCGTGTCGAACGCATAAGCCAGCAGCAACCACTTCGCTTCGGTATTCGCGCGCGTACGCTGCGCCGATTCGCTCAGCCACGTATGGCCGATCTCGAGCTTGCGATTCTTGCGATCGATCTTCCAGAAGCGCGTGCTGCCGATGGCGCGGCCCGACGCGCGATCGACGATCACGAACGGCATCACGGTGCCGGCCGCACGCCCCTGCAACGCCGTATCGATGTATGCGTCGACCGTATGCGCGCCCGGCACGACCGTGACCTTCAGGTTCCACAACTCGCCGTCGGCGGCAGCGTCCAGGAGCGCCTGCCGGTCGGATGCGTCGAGCGGGCGCAGGACGACACGTTCGCCGGTGAGGGTCGGTTGTTCGAGGAAAGACGATGCGTCGGTCATGACGGGATTTCCGGAAAATGACGGTGATGGCGGTGCCCCCCCATCATACGGCGGCGCCGCTAGCCGAGGTGCGCGGCGAGCCGGCGGCGGATCGCCTTCGCTTCGCCGCGCAGCGCATCGGCGAACGCGTCGACGAGCAGGCTCTTCGGCCGGTGCTCGGGCACGATCACGCTGACCCGGTATGGAAACGACCGCGTCAGCGGTCGCACGTGCAGGCCGCGGCCGACGAAATCGAGTGCCGTGAGCGGATTGACGATCGCAGCCCCGAGCCCCTGCCGCACGAACGCGCACACCGATACGGCCGACGGCGTGTCGACCACCGAGCGCGGCGCGACGCCGAGTTGCGCGAATGCCTCGTCGATCATGATGCGGTACGGATCGTTCAGCGACAGGCTCACGAACGGGCGGTCGACGAGATCCAGCAGGTCGATCGCATCCTGCGCGAGCAGCGGATGGCCGTCGGGCAGCACGCACACTTCATTGACTTCGAGCAGCGGCGTGAGCACCGTGCCGGCCGGCGCGACGTCGTGCTCGGTCAGTCCGAGGTCGTAGCGTTGGGCGGTCAACCACTCCTCGAGCACCGGCGACTCCTGCGTCGCGACCGACACGCTCACACCCGCATGCGCATCGTGAAAGCGCCGGCACGCACCGGGGAGGATCGCGTGCGAAAACGCCGGCAGCGCGATTACCGACAGTTGCCCGTCGCGAAACTCGCGCAGGCGTGCGGCCGTCGCCGCGACGCGTTCGAGCCCCACATACGCGAGCCGCACGTCGTCGAACAGCGTGAGCGCGGCCATCGTCGGGCGCAGCCGGCCATGCGCGCGTTCGAACAGCGCAAAGCCGACGACCTGCTCCATCCGCGCCAGTTCGCGGCTGATGGTGGGCTGCGACGTGTACAGCATCTCGGCCGCGCGCGTCGTGCTGCCGGTGACCATCAGCGCGCGGAACACCTCGATATGACGGTGCGTCAGCATGATCGTATATATCAGAAATGAATCGAATGAAGATAAACAGGCATTTTACTGGATAGCCAATCGGGCGCATCATCGCGCTATCCGTTCATTCGATCCGATTCATCCGCCATGTCCCTCGATTCCCGCCAGCTCGCGGCCCTCGCGCAGCAATACGGCACCCCGCTGTGGGTGTACGACGCCGACGTCATCCGCGACCGCATCGCCCAACTGCGCCAGTTCGACGTGATCCGTTACGCGCAGAAGGCGAATTCGAACGTCCATATCCTCAAGCTGATGCGCGACGAAGGCGCGTGCGTCGACGCCGTGTCGCTCGGCGAGATCGAGCGCAGCCTCGCGGCCGGTTTCAGCCCGGGCGGCGAGCCGGAAGGCGTCGTGTTCACGGCCGACCTGATCGACCGCCCGACGCTCGCGGCGGTGCTCGAGCACGGCGTGACCGTGAACGCAGGCTCGCTCGACATGCTCGCGCGCATCGGCGAGCACGCGCCCGGCCACCGCGTGTGGCTGCGCGTCAACCCCGGGTTCGGCCACGGCCACAGCAACAAGACCAACACCGGCGGCCCGCAGAGCAAGCACGGCATCTGGATCGACGACGTACCGCGCGCGATCGAGATCGTGCGCCAGTACGGGCTGAAGCTGGTCGGCATCCACATGCACATCGGTTCGGGCGTCGACTACGGCCACCTGTCGCAGGTGTGCGATGCGATGGTCGACCTCGTCACGTCGCTCGGCCACGACATCGACGCGATCTCGGCCGGCGGCGGCCTGTCGATCCCGTATCGCGACGGCGAGCCGCGCGTCGACGTCGGTCACTACTTCAGCCAGTGGGACGCCGCGCGCAAGCGGATCGAACGGCATCTCGGCCACCCGGTGCGCATCGAGATCGAACCGGGCCGCTTCCTCGTCGCCGAGGCCGGCACGCTCGTCACCGAAGTGCAGGCCGTCAACCGTCGGCCGAAGCACGATTTCGTGCTGATCGACGCCGGCTTCAACGACCTGATGCGCCCGTCGATGTACGGCAGCTATCACGCGGTGTCGGTGCACGCGCACGATGGCGCGCTGCCCGCCGGCCGGCCGCTCGTCGACCTCGCGATCGCCGGGCCGCTGTGCGAATCGGGCGACGTGTTCACGCAGGATGCCGGCGGCGCGGTCACGCACCGCAAGCTCGCGCAGCCGCAGATCGGCGATCTGCTGTTCCTGCACGACGCGGGCGCGTACGGCGCGTCGATGTCGTCGAACTACAACAGCCGGCCGCTCGCGCCGGAGGTGCTGGTCGATCGCGGCACGCCGCGGCTGATCCGCCGCCGGCAGACGATCGGCGAATTGCTCGCACTCGAAACGTTCGAGTAACCCGCGCCCGGCGTGACGAACGCCAACGGCCAGGCTTGCCGCTACCGGCAACCTGGCCGTTTTGCCTTGGGCCGCGTCATCGGGTGCCGGATCGGATGCACGTCGCGATCACGCGCATCGGCGGCAACCGGCTTGCCGCCAGCCTCGCACCGGAGGGCGTCGGCCTGATGCGCGACCCACCGCTGCCCCTGCGTCACCCTGCGCGCTGCACGGGCGCCATCTTCGAGAAGTACTTCGCGCCCGCCACGCAGCCGACCACCACGACCGTCACGACGACCATCGACGGCGGCACCGTCTCGTGCAGCAGCCCGGCCGCGAGCAGGAAGCCGAAGAACGGCTGCAGCAGCTGCAGCTGGCCGACGCCCGCGATCCCGCCGAGCGCCAGCCCGCGATACCAGAACACGAAGCCGATCAACATGCTGAACAGCGACACGTACGCGAGCCCCCACAGCGCGGCGGCGTCGACGCCGTCGAACGACGCGGGCCAGGTCAGCCACGTGAGCGGCAGCATCAGCGGCAGCGACAGCACGAGCGCCCACGAGATCACCTGCCAGCCGCCGAGCTGGCGCGACAGGCGCGCGCCTTCCGCATAACCGAGCCCGCATGCGACGATCGCGGCCAGCATCAGCGCATCGCCGACCACCGACGCCTGCCCGCCGTTGCGCAGCGCGAACGCGGCCACCGCGCCGCTGCCGACGACCGAGAAGATCCAGAACGGCAGCCGCGGCCGTTCGCCGCCGCGCCACACGCCGAACAGTGCAGTCGCGAGCGGCAGCAGCCCGACGAACACGATCGCATGCGCCGACGTCACGTGCTTCAGCGCCAGCGCCGTCAGCAACGGGAAACCGACCACCACACCGAGCGCGACGATGGCCAGCGACACGGCCTCGGCACGCGACGGCCGCTTCTGCTTCAGCACGACGAGCAGCAGCAGGCCGAGCGCGCCGGCGATCGTCGCGCGAGCGAACGTGAGGAACAGCGGGTCGAGCCCTTGCACCGCGATCCGCGTCGCGGGCAGCGAGCCACTGAAAATGATGACGCCCAGCAAGCCGCTGAGCCACCCGTCGGTCGTCTTTTGCACGGTCAATCCTGAATGGAAAGTGGATGACCGATGATCCGCCGCCGGCGAAACCGGCGTAAGCTACAGCCTAATACAATTCAGACAAACTGTACTGGACAACCGGCCGTACAGTTCATCGTTCGCCATGCGCCATTCCGCCCCGATTCCCGCCCCGCCCGCGCCGTCGCGCACGCGCGTGGAAACCGTCATGGATACGTTGCGCGCGCGGATCGCGAGCCGCGCGCTGATGCCCGGCGCGCGCGTGCCGTCGATCCGGATGATGGCCGACGCGCTCGGCGTGTCGAAATCGACGGTCGTCGACGCGTACGAACGGCTCGCGAGCGAAGGCGTGCTCGTCGCACGGCGCGGTTCGGGCTTCTACGTGTCGGGCCACGCACCGCCGCTCGCGCTCGCCGAATTGGGCCCGCGCCTCGATCGCGAGCTCGATCCGCTGTGGCTGTCGCGCCAGTCGCTCGAAGCGGCGCCGACGTCGGTGAAGCCCGGCTGCGGATGGTTGCCGTCGTCGTGGCTGCCCGACGAAAGCCTGCGTCGGGCACTGCGCGCCGTATCGCGCGACGAAGCCGATGCGTTGACCGACTATGCGACGCCGCTCGGCCTGCCCGCGCTGCGCCAGCAGCTCGCGTGGCGGCTCGCGCAGCACGGTGTCCACGCGGAACCCGCACAGATCATGCTGACCGACGGCGGCACGCACGCGCTCGACCTCGTGTGTCGCCTGCTGCTGGAGCCCGGCGATACCGTCGTGCTCGACGATCCATGCTACTTCAACTTCCAGGCGCTGCTGCGCGCGCACCGTGCACGGATCGTCAGCGTGCCGTTCACGCCGAACGGCCCCGATCTCGTGCGCTTCGAGCAAGTACTCGCCGAGCACCGGCCGCGCCTGTACATCACCAACGCCGCGCTGCACAACCCGACCGGCGCGACGCTCGCGCCGCCCGTCGCGCACCGGCTGCTGACGCTCGCGGCCGAGCACGGGCTGCTGATCGTCGAGGACGACATCTTCGCGGATTTCGAGAGTGCGCCCGCGCCGCGCCTCGCGGCGTTCGACGGGCTGTCGCGCGTCGTGTCGATCGGCAGCTTCTCGAAGACGCTGTCGGCCGCGATCCGCTGCGGCTATATCGCCGCGCGCCCGGAATGGATCGACGCGCTCGTCGATCTGAAGCTCGCGACGTCGTTCGGCAATGCGCAGATCGGCGCGAACGTCGTGCACCGGCTGCTGATCGACGGCACGTACCGGCGCCATCTCGACAGCCTGCGCGCGCGTCTCGCCGATGCGATGGGCGAAACGATCCGGCGCCTCGCGCGGGCCGGGCTCGCGATCTGGACGGAGCCGCGCGGCGGGTTGTTCGTGTGGGCGGAGTTGCCGAACGGGCTCGACGCCGCACGCGTCGCACGCCATGCGCTGGACCACGACGTCGTGCTCGCCCCCGGCAACGTGTTCAGCGCGTCGCGCAGCGCGACGTCGTACCTGCGCTTCAACGTGTCGCGCTGCAAGGGGCCGGCGGTGTTCGATGCGCTGGCGCGGGCGATGGAGGCGACGCGGGTGGTGGAGCATGGCGGTGCGCCGACGGATGCCGGCAGCCGGGTGCTGACCGGCAAGTGACGCGAGCCGGCTGCACAGCGGCGGGATGCCCCGCCGCCTGCATCACACCTCCCCCGCATGCGCCCTTGCCCGCACCTCGGCGAACGACGTATCGACGAGCAGGCGCCCCGTGTCGAACACCGTATCGAGCGCCTCGTCCCATTCGCCTTCCAGCGCACGATCGTCCCACGCAGCCGGCAGCGTCACCGTCCGATACTCGCCGGTGCGCCAATTGCGCAACAGCGTCAGCCGCCCCTGCTTCGAGCGCTTGCCCTGATCGGTGACCGGATCCTTGCGGACGTCGTGCCACACGTCGCCGCGCCGGATCGCCGAACACTTCATCGCGAAGCGCTGCGTATCGCGGTTCACCCGCTGCAACAACGCACCGCCCATGCCGAACACCACGTTGCCGGCCGCATAGCCCGCCTCGTCGAGCGCGACGAGGATCGCTTCGATCGACTGCTCGTCGACCCCGTCCCCCTGGATCACGCGCACACGATTCAATACGCGCCGCCCCTTGCCGTTCACGGTCGAACCGAACGACGCATCGAGCGCACGAACGGTCTGCAGCACGATCGTCACCGGGTCGCCGGAATCGGGGCGCACGACGAGCGTCGCGCCCGAATCGATCACCGCCTGCCGAAGCTCGCCGCCCCACAGATCGAGCGCGGCGAAAAGATCATAGGAGTCCGATACGACTGAAACGATCGCGCCCGGCAAACCGAAGCGCCTGATCATGTTGCGGTACGCATCGGCCTCGCCTTCGCGCCCCCACGACGTGATCGTGCTGTGCTCGGCCGCCGGCACCGAGTACGCGGCCATCGGCTCGCGATAAAAGCGGTTCGCGGCCAGCACGCCGAGCACCGTGTCCGAGCCCATGAAGCTCACGAGGTGCGCGGCGCCGCCGATCGCGGCCGATTCCGCGCTCGACACGCCGCGCGCGCCGAAGTCGTGCAGCTTGAACGGCAGTTGCGCGAGATCGTCATCGGTCCGTTCGAGGAAACGGCGAATCGTTTGCCGAAGATGCCAGCTCCGGGTCGCCACCGTCACCGGATACCAGATGCGCAACAGCATCGTCTCGAGATACGACGCGAGCCAGAACACCTGCGGATCGTCGCATTCGACCGTCATCAGCACGTTGTGCACCGGCACGATCGAGCCTTCCGGCACCGCTCGGATCTTCACCGGCAGGTAGCCGTCGTAGCGCTCGACGATATGACGCCATCCTGCTTCGTTGAACGGCTCGCCGTGCACGGTGAAGAAATCGCGCGCGTCATCGATCATCGCGTGCGTCACGGGCTTGCACAGATACTCCTTCAGCAGCATCTGCAGGCCGAAGAACAGCGTGCGGTCGTAGCGGCCGCCGCGCGATTCGACGTACGAGAACATCGCCGATGCGTCCGGCGGATACTGCAGGAAGTGGGAAGCCTTGTACGAATCCGTGTTGAGAACCGGATTGGCGAGAACCGCGGCAAAGCCGCCGAGATCGTTTTGCATGGCTAGAGCTCCTCTAGGCCGTTGAAGTGCCGCCGCGTCTGTCGCGGCGGACCGGATGCGGGGAATCAGCGCGTCACAGCTTCCCCAGGAAGTGATACGCGATGTCGAAGTGATCCTCGAACATCACGTTGCGCATCTGCGCGAATTCGTTGAGCGGGACCCAGCGCGCCTTGTCGGCGTCGTCGCTGCCCTTCACGCGCGGCAACTCGCCGGTCGGGAAGTTGAACAGGCACGCATGCGTGATCGTGCGGCCGCGCAGCGAACGCGTCGGGTGATCGAACACCTGGCGATCCTTGATCGAGCCGCGCAGCACGGGCTCCGGCAGCTTGAGGCCGGTTTCCTCGCGCAGCTCGCGGATGCACGCCGCATCGAGCCGCTCGTCCTGGTTCACGAAGCCGCCCGGCAGCGCCCACAGGCCGCGGCCCGGTTCGCTGCGGCGGCGCACGAGCAGGATATGCCCCGAATGCACGACCACCGCGTCGACCGTCACGAACGTGACCGGATACGGTGCGGCCGCCCACGCCTTGCGATACGCGGCGATGAATTCGGCTTCCGACTTCAGTTGCGCGAATTCCGGCTGCGTGCGAAAACGCTCGAGCCAGCCGAACACGGGTTCCGGCACGGCCCACTGCACGAAGCTGTTGGTGCGTTCGGCGAAATACTGGTCGCGGATCTCGGTGGCGGAAATGTCTTCCGTCGCGTCGACGTCGACGAGCTCCCATTGCGGGAACATCCGCAGGTAATACGACGTGGCGTCCTTCTCGTGGCCGATCAACCCGACCTTGCGTTGCGCGACGTCGCCGAGCGCGACGGCCACCGCATCCTGCACCCAGCGCACCCAGTCGCCGTCGTTGTAGGTCGAATCCTGCAGCGGGGCGATCGTCACGCGATCGCGCTCGGACGCGTCGAGCAGCGAAGCCAGCATCTGGCGGCGCTCGTCGAACGAGAACGGGTCCTTGATAGTGCGGGGCTTGTCGGTCGACCCGATCAGCACGCACACGCGTTCGGCCCGACTCAGTGCCGACTTCAGCACGTTCAGGTGACCACGATGCGGAGGCTGGAAACGACCAATGAAAACGAGCGCGTCGAAGCGCCGGTTCTGTTGCGTACTCATGAGGCTCCCTCAAGAGATTGAAACGCTCCGGGTCTGTCCCGAAGGGTTGGGATAAATCCTAGGGGAATTCCCGAGGTGCGTCAATCGCGCTCGTTCGAGCGCATGCTCGACTTGACGAAGTCTGACGAAACACAGGTTATTGGCGCGGTACACTCGATTTCATCCCAATCCGCGCCGTGGCGCCCGCCCTCATGAGGATCTCAGTCAGCCGGACCGTCGGCGTCGACCGCAGGCGCCTGTTCACGTGGTCGCAGGACTACGGACGGCGGCTCGTGTGGGACAACTTCCTCAGCGACGCCTACCTGCTCGACGGCACGACCGCCGATGTCGGCGTCGACGCGTTCTGCCGCAGCCAGTCGGGCGCGACGATGGTGTCGCGCTACATCTCATATCGCCCGCCGCAGGTCGCCGCCGTCGAAATGGTCGAAGGCCCGAAGGTGCTCGAACGCTTCAGCGGCAGCTGGAACTTCGTCGAGCACACGCCCGGGTCGACCGAGGTGAAGTTCACGTACCACTTCCGCGTGCAGCCGTCGTGGCTGCGCTGGCTGCTCGAACCGCTGATCGGCGCGTTCTATCTCGTGCAGACGCGCCGGCGTCTCGATTCGTTCAAGCGCTGGGCCGAAGCCGAAGCGCTGCCGCGCTGACCGGCATGCGCCGGCGGCCGCGCCGCCCGCTATTTTCCGGATTCACCGAGCCGGGGAAACGACCGGCGGCCGCCACCCCGACGACCCGCCGTGGCCGATGCACGGCACGCGGCATCCTGGCTCAGGCCAGCGCACTGCCGCGCGCCACCTGCTGCCGAACCTGCGCGTGCGTGCCGAGCGCCGCGGCGATCGCATCGACCGCATCGGCCGCGCGCGCCGCACCGCACATGAACGCATCGACGGCCGCGAAGCGATGCTCGGGCCACGTATGGATCGTGATGTGCGACTCCGCCAGCAGCACGACCCCCGTCACGCCATGCTCGCCGCCGAAATGATGGAAGTGCGCGCCGATCACGCGCGCACCGGCCCGTTGCGCCGCATCGGTGAGGATCGCTTCGAGCCGCGCGGCGTCGCGCAGCAGCGCCGCATCGATGCCCGCCAGGTCGGCCAGCACGTGCGAGCCGAGCGTCGCGCACGGCGGCGCGATCCCGTCGCGCGCGGTCATTTGTGCGACCCGTACGACGAGTAGCCGCTGCGCGCCGACGAACTGCCCCACCCGCCGCCGCCCGAACCGCTGCCGCCGATCGATGCGCAGCTGAACAGCGTGACGACGATCAGGCCGTAGACGCCGTAGAGGATGTACCGGATCACGCGTTGCCCCCGTCCGACGCAAACCGCTTCCACAGCCATTCCGGCAGCCACAGCACCAGCAGGCCGACCAGCACGTAGACGGAGCGGCCGGTGAACGAGAACAGCGAACCGAGGTTGAAGATCACGAGCAACGCGCTGAACATGAACGGCAGCGGCGCGAAACTGTGCGGCCCCTTGCTGCCGAACAGACCCGTCGATTCGGTCGCGCCCGTGGCGGCCGTCGTGGCCGCGGCCACGCCGGCGTGCCGAAGCGTTCGGCGAGCGCGCCGCCCGACAGCGGTCGCGCACGCGACCAGACGATCTCCGCGTCACTGCGCTCGCGCGTCAGCTTGTCCTTCTGCCAGCCGTAGTCGACGATCGACGTGCGATCGCCCGCCTGCACGCGCCAGTTGAATGCCCCGACCACGTAGACGACCTCCGATTCGTATTCCTCGCGCAGCCGGTAGGTCTTGCCGCCGTCGGTCACGTTGCCGGATTCGCTGCCGATCGTCGGCCAGTGGTCGAGCATCTGCACCCGTTCCCAGCGCCCTTCGCTCTGCACGAGCCACAGGAAGCCGCGTTTCGGGTTCAGCAGCAGGTATTCGTCCCATGTCTCGTCGTCGCCCGGCACGCGGCAGCGCATCATGCCGATCACCGTGTACTTCACGCCGTCGAACGTGCCGATCGCGCCGAGTTCGAGCGCGCCCTTCACCGCTTCGAGCTCGCGCCGGGCCGCGAACACGGTCTGCTGCTCGGCCGTGCACTGCACGCCCGCGTGGCAACTGCCGCACACGACGTAGTCGGCCACGTTGGGCGCATACGACAGCGGCGCGCCGCAGCTCGGGCACGCGAACGGCACCAGCTCCGCGCCGCGCTTGTCGCGCGTATCGTTTTCGATGTCGCGCAGCCCCGTGAACGCGAGCGCGTCGAATTCCATCGCCTCGCCCGCATAGACGGCCGGGCTGCCGCCGTTCGAGCCGGCGTCGGAATAGTCGTAGGTCGCGAATGCATTGCCCGTACGCAGGTCGGCAACGCGCGCCTCCCAGCCGGCATCGACGCGAAACGGCAGCTCGCCGTCACCGCCCGTGCAGCGCGCGGTACGCACGTCCGACACCAGATACGCGCGGCCGCCGTGGTCGATCCGCATGCCCGGTTCGAGCGTGTCGAATGCGGGCCACGCGGTACCCGACGCATCGTCGGGTTCGCGCACCGTGATCGCGTACTGCCCCGACGCATCCGACAGCCAGCCGAACGCGCCGTCGTCGAACACGACGTACCACTCGCCCCACGCGCCGGCGTCGTAGGTCATCTGGATGCGGCCGAGCACCGTGAACGCGCGCTTGTCGTAGCGCCCGGCCGTGCCGATCTGGATCGGCGACGCATCGTCGAGTACTGTCGCCAGTTCGCCGATGCGCTCGACCTCGGCGCCGCGCTTGAGCAACGTACTACGGCAAAACGCGCAGACGGCCATCACCGCCGCGGCCGAGCGAAACTCGACCGGCGCGCCGCACTGAGGGCACGAGGTACGGAACATGCGTGCCGCTTACCGGGTGAGCTTCGCGAGGATCTCGGCCTTCGCGCGCGAATATTCGTCTTCGGTCACGAGGCCCTTGTCGAACAGTGCCTTCAGCTGCTCGAGCCGCTGCACGTAATCGGTGCTCTCGGCCGCTGCGGCGGCCACCGGCGCGGCAACGGGCGCGGGCGGCGCAGCCTGCGCCGGTTGCGCGGCGCCCGCGATCTGGCCGGCCATCGCCTGCCCGATCGCTGCACCCGCGGCGAGCCCCGCGCCGACCCCGGCGATGCCGCCCGGGTTCTGCGCGGCGAGTGGAATCGCCTGCGCGGTCTGGTATTGCGTGGCCCGCGCGAGATCGCCGGCCATCCCGGCACCGATCCGCAGGTCGAGCGCCTTTTGCAGCTCGGCCGGCAGCGAGACGCTCTCGACCGCGAACGCGTCGAGCGCCAGCCCGTAACGCGTGAACACCGGCACCAATGCCTCGGCGACGCGCTGCGACAGCAGCGACTGGTTCGCGGCCATGTCGACGAACGGCACGTCGGCCGAGCCGAACGTCGTGCTCATCGCGGTGACGACCAGATTGCGCAGTTGCTGCTCGAGATCGTCGACCGTGTATGCCGCGCGCGTGCCGCTCACCTCGCGGTGGAACGCAGCCGCATCGACGATCCGATACGAATAGATACCGAACGCACGCAGTTGCACGAAGCCGAATTCGCGGTCGCGGATCGTCACCGGCTGCGCGGTGCCCCAGCGCCGGCCCAGCTGCAGCCGCGTGCTGAAGAAGTAGACGTCGGACTTGAAAGGCGACTGAAAGAATTTGTCCCAGTTCTTCAGGTTCGTGAGTACCGGCAGCGTGCGCGTTTCCAGCGTATAGAGCCCCGGCTGGAACACGTCGGCGACCTTGCCCTCGTTGACGAAGATCGCGACCTGGGTCTCGCGCACGGTCAGCTTGCCGCCGTACTGGATTTCCTGGTCTTCCATCGGATAGCGCCAGGCCAGCACGCCGTCGGTGTCTTCCGTCCATTGCAGGACGTCGATGAACTGCTTGCGGATGAATGAACCCAGACTCATGTCGGTCTCCTCGAAACGCGTGGCGCGTCAGGTCAGGCAGGCGGCATTGATGATGCCGACGACGAGCGACGCGGTGCCCATCAGGCCGCCCATCGCGACGTTGCGATCCTCGATCGCATGATTCATGCCGGGCATCACGCGCGTCAGCACCGCATAGGTGATCAGTTGCACGATCATCGCGCCGACGGCCCAGATCACGACTTCGCCGAGCGTCGAGTTGTGCGCGATGCTGGATGCGAGCGTCAGGCAGAAACCGATCAATGCGCCGCCGAACGACAGCGTCGCGGCCGCGTTGCCGTCGCGGATCAGCGCCAGTTCGTCGAACGGGGTGACCTTCAGGTACACTGCCGCGAACACGAGAAGCAGCACGAACGCCGACAGTAAATGAACCGCATAAAGATAGGCACTATTCATTCTTTTCCTCGGATTTTGTGCTCGGTTCGCCGCCCCGTCGCCGGCCGGCCCGCACGGGGCCGCCAGACGAAAATCCGCGCCAGTATATCCACATTGCCGAACACTGCACAACGGATGCGCGATGCTGCATAAGCGTGCGCTCGTCCTGTCGATTCTCGTGCTCGCATCGTGCGGGCTCGGCTACGAACTGATCAGCAGCGCGCTGTCGAGCTATCTGCTCGGCGACTCGATCCTGCAGTTCTCGTCGGTGATCGGCTGCTACCTGTTCGCGATGGGAATCGGCTCGTGGCTCGCGAAGTTCGTCGAGGACGACGACGTGCTCGACCGCTTCGTCGACATCGAGCTGCTCGTCGGCCTGCTCGGCGGCGTGTCGGCAGCGCTCCTGTTCGTGGTGTTCGCATGGCTCGCCGCGCCGTTTCGCGCGGCGCTCTACGCACTGGTGCTCGCGCTCGGCCTGCTGATCGGGATGGAAATCCCGCTCGTGATGCGCGCGTTCCAGCAGCGGCGCCAGGCGTTCCGCCATACCGTCAGCGAGGTGCTGACCTTCGACTATCTCGGCTCGCTCGCCGTGTCGCTGATCTTCCCGCTGGTGCTCGCGCCGCGCCTCGGCCTGCTGCGTACGAGCTTCCTGTTCGGTCTCCTGAATGCATTCGTCGCATTGTGGACGACCCACCTGTTCCGCGACGAGATCCGCAACGTGCGCGGCAAGCTGATGCGTGCGTCGCTCGTGATCGGGCTGCTGGTCGCCGGGTTCGCGCTGTCGGATCGCATCACGCACTGGGCCGAACACGGCGTGTACGGCGACGAGACGATCTATTCGGAAACGACGCCGTACCAGCGCATCGTGCTCACGCAGTGGCACGACGACATGCGGCTGTACCTGAACGGCAACCTGCAATTCTCGTCGCGCGACGAGCACCGCTATCACGAGGCGCTGATCCATCCGGCGATCGAGGCACTGCCGTGGGCGAAGCGCGTGCTCGTGCTGGGCGGCGGCGACGGCCTCGCGGTGCGCGAACTGCTCAAGCACCGCAACCTCGAGCAGATCACGCTCGTCGATCTCGATCCGGCGATGACGAAGCTGTTCTCGACGTCGGCACCGCTCGTCAAGCTGAACCAGGGCGCGCTGAAGGACCCGCGCGTGCACGTGATCAACGACGACGCGGTGCGCTGGCTCGAATCGAATGCCGACGTGTACGACGCGATCGTCGTCGATTTCCCCGATCCGACCAACTTCGGGCTCGGCCGCCTGTATTCGGTGCCGGTGTTCCGGCTGCTGGCGCGCCACCTGTCGGAGAACGGTTACACGGTGATCCAGTCGACGTCGCCGTATTTCGCGCCGCACGCGTACTGGACCATCATCGCGACGCTGCACGAAGCCGGGCTCAACACGTGGCCGTACCACTGCTACGTGCCGTCGTTCGGCGACTGGGGCTTCGTGATCGCCGGCAAGCGCCGCGACTTCACGGTGCCGACGCTTTACTCGGTGCCGACGCGCTGGCTCGATGCGCAAACGGCCGCCGAGATGTTCCACTTCCCGGCCGACATGCCGGCGCTGTCGATGTCGCCGAACGAACTCAACGACCAGCCGCTCGTGCGCCGCTTCGACGACGACTGGAAGCACGTGCTGCGCTGATGGATCGCCGCACGTTCCTCGTCGCGTCGGCGGCCGCGTCGCTCGCCGCATGTGGCCGCACCGGCTGGATCGAGACGACGCCGCAGGTCGGCTACCCCGGCATGCGCGAAGGCCATGCGCTGCGCGACCATGCCACGCTGCCCGCACCGTCCGGCACGATCGAGACGGATGTCGCGATCCTCGGCGCCGGCGCGGCCGGGCTGTCGTGCGCATGGCAGCTCGCGCGCGCGGGCCATACACGCTTCACGGTGCTCGCCGGCCCCGAATTCGGCGGCAACGCGGCCGGCGGGCGCTTCGGCGACCTCGGCTATCCGAAGGGCGCGCACTATCTGCCGCTGCCGTCGCTAGAATCCGCCCATCTGCGCGACATGCTCGCCGATCTCGGCATAATCGAATCCGCGCCGTTCTCCGTGCGCCCCGTGTACGACGAACGCGCACTCGTCCACGCACCGGACGAGCGCCTGTTCATCGGCGGGCAGTGGCAGGACGGCATCGTGCCGACCACCGGCCTCGACGCCGACGCGCTCGCGCAGCAGGCGCGCTTCTTCGCGTACACGGACGGGCTGCGCACCGCGCGCGGCGCCGACGGCCGCAAGGTGTTCTGCATCCCGATCGCGGAATCGTCGCGCGACCCACGCTGGCGCGCACTCGACCGGCGCTCGTTCCGCCGGTGGCTGCTCGACGAAGGCTATACCGCGAAGGCGCTGCACTGGTATCTGAACTACTGCTGCCGCGACGATTACGGCGCCGGTTACGAGCATGTCTCCGCCTGGGCCGGCCTGCACTACTTCTCGTCGCGCGGCGGTCATGCGGGCGATGCGAGTGACGGCGCGGTGCTGACCTGGCCCGACGGGCTGCACACGATGGTGACGAAGCTGAGCGATTCGATCACCGCGCGCACCGGCTCGAACGCGTGGTCACGCGATGGCTTCGCGGTGCGCGCGACCGAACGCGCAGGCGGCGTCGACGTGCTGTGCGCACGCGTCGGCCATGACGGCACGCTGTCGACGTTCACGCTGAAGGCGCGCCGGGTCGTGTGCGCGATGCCGCTGTTTGTCGCGGCGCGCGTGTTTCCGCAGCTTGCCGCGTACGGTTTCGAACCCGCACGCGACTTGCCTCCGCGCGCGCCGTGGCTCGTATCCAACTTCCTGCTCGACGGCATGCCGGCCGAGGAAGCGGGCGTACCGCTCGCGTGGGACAACGTCGTCTACGACGGCGCGGGGCTTGGCTACGTCGTGTCGACGCATCAGCTGATCCGGATGTCGCCGCCGACGCGCTCGGTGTTCTCCGCGTATCAGGCATTGAGCACGCAAACGCCGGACGATACGCGCCGCTGGCTCGCGCAGGCGAAGCCCGACGCATTGCGCGAGCAGGCGGCGCTCGACCTGCAGGCCGTGTACGGACGCGAGCTGTGGAAGCATGCGACCGCGCTCGAGATCACCGTGCGCGGCCATGCGATGGCCACGCCCGACGTCGGCTTCCTGAGCCGGCCGGGGCTGCTCGCACTGCGCGATGCCGATGGCCCCGTCGTATTCGCGCATGCCGACCTGTCCGGGTTGTCGCTGTTCGAGGAAGCCTCGTACTGGGGCATGCGTGCGGCGCATCGCGTGCTCGCCTGACAGCCGTCGCGCGTCATTGCGGCGTCGCCGCCACCCGCTATAATCGCGCGACATTCCGACTGCATTGAGCAGGCCGACGGTGGCGCGCCGTGCGACGCGCCGTACGCCCTTCTCGACAACAACAATGACGAACCGAACCCTCCGACGCCTTCCGCTCGTGCGCGCCGCCACGCGCGTGCTCGCGTGCGCCCCGCTGCTCGGTGCGCCGCCGGCGCTGCACGCGGCCGACATCGCCACCACGACCGCTGCCGAGCCCGCGTCCGGACGCTACATCGTCGTCGACACCGGCCATACGCCGGCGCATCCGGGCTCCACCGGTGCGAGCGGCCGCGTCGAATACCTGTACAACCTCGATCTGTCCGGCGCGGTCGCCGACAAACTCGCCGCGCACGGCGACCGCGTGCTGCGCACGTCGGCGGACGGCCGCGAGATCAAGCTCGATCAGCGCTCGACGCAGGCGCCCGACGCGAACCTGTTCGTGTCGATCCATCACGACTCGATGCAGCAGCAGTTCATCGACGCGGGCCGGCAGCGCGAATTCCGCGGCTTCTCGGTATTCGTGTCGGAGCGCAATCCGCACTATGCGGAGAGCCTGCGTTGCGCGAAGGCGATCGCCGAGCGGCTGGTCGCGGCCGGCGAACGGCCGTCGCTGTATCACGCGCAGCCGATCCGCGGCGAGAATCGCCCGCTGATCGACCCGCAACTCGGCATCCACCGCTTCGACGATCTCGTCGTGCTGCGCACCGCGCCGATTCCGGCCGTGCTGGTCGAAGCCGGCGTAATCGTCAATCCGGACGAAGAAGCGCGGCTCGCACGGCGCGAGACGATCCAGCGCGTGTCCGCCGCAATCGCAAGCGGCATCGACGCGTGTACGACGCCCAAATAACGACGGCATTTCCCTTCGGATTCAACGGTTTTCACCCAGCCAGGAGCCTCACCATGAAGAAAAAGAATCTGCTCGCATCCTGCGCGTTGCTCGCGCTCGCCGTTCCGTTCGCCGCGCACGCGGCCGGTTGCGGAAAGCCGCGCAGCGCGTTCGACCAGGTGTATTGCACGAGCACGCAGTTCTCGCAATCCGATCGCGATCTCAACGACGAATACGGCCGGCTGCGCAAGCAACTGAGCGGCGACCAGCAGGCGACGCTGAAGGCCGGCCAGCTCGCGTGGCTGAAACAGCGCGACGCGCAGTGCAGCGAAACGCGCGGCAGCAGCTACCTCGTCGATATCCAGTGCGCGAACGACATGACGCAGTCGCGGCTGTCGTTCCTGCGCGAACGCGAGCGCGAATGCTCGAGCACCGGCTGCGTGACGTCGAAGCTCGGCGAGTAAGGTGGCCACGCGTGCCGTGCCGCGAAGCATGTCGCGGCACGGCACGCTGTTCGAAAGGAACGACGATGCGGCATGAATTCTCCGAAGTCCTCAACGATCTGATCGACTACTTTCTCGTCGGCGATCTTCTGCTGCTGAAACGGTACAAGGACGAACACGGGCTGCCGGACGACGTCGCATCGGCATTCACGACCGGCGACAGCGGCGACCACGCGGCACTGGAAGGCATCGTCATTCCGCTGGCCGGCATCGAGAATCATCCGTATACGGTCATCTTCACGCTGGACGACGACACGCCCGAATTGCTGAAAGCAGGCAGTCGCGTGCAACATCGGCGCGGCGGATACGTATTGCGCGTCGAGCATCGTGCGGTGATGCTCTACACGTGGCGCATTCTCGAACGTTTCACCGACGACACGGTGAATGCGCTGCTTGCGCGCTATCGCGAACCGGGCCGGCCCGTCATTGAAGTCGACAACGGCTGGTACGACGTCGAGATCCTCGGCGGAGAAATCGCACGCGACGGCTGGTTCGAACCCGCGTTCGAGTTCGTGTTGAAGAAAACCGATGCACCGGGCGACGCATCGCACGTGGACATCCACTACCGTTTCGCCATCGACGGCAGTCTCGATCCGGCGGCATGAATCCGGCGGACAGCCGCGCGGCAGACGGCAACCGATCACACGGGGAACGCATGGCACCGAACACGACGACGATCGACATCCGCGCGGCCACCTCCGCCGATGCACCGGCCATCGCCAGCATTCACGTCGCGTCGTGGCAAGCCACCTACATGGACATCATGCCGGCGCCGTTCCTCGCCGACCTGTCGGTCGAAAAACGCACGGCCGCGTGGCGCGAGACGCTCGACGCGGGACGACCGCACGTCGCGCTCGCCTTCGCGAACCACGCACCGACCGGCTGGATCGCGTACGGCCCGACGCGCGACGCCGACAAGGACGGTGCGTGGGGCGAAATCGAAGCGATCTATCTGCACCCGTCGCATTGCGGGCAAGGGGTCGGCGCGCGGCTGGTCGACCATGCATGCCGAGCGCTGCACGACGCGGGTCATGCGTGGGTGTCGCTGTGGGTGCTCGCCAAAAACCGTCGAGCGAGGATGTTCTACGAACGCGAAGGTTTCGTCGCCGAAGACGACATCAAGACCTTCGAGATCGACGGTACGCCGATCGAGGAAGTGCGCTACTGGCGCGCACTTCCCTGACCGGCATCTTCGACACGCGCGGCAATCACAGAAACCACCGATACTCCCGCGCGCCGATCTCGTTGCGAAAATCCAGCTCCTCCTGCCGCTTGTTCTCGCAATACACCATCACGAACTCGCTGCCGAGCCCTTCGCGCACGGCCCGATGATCCTGCATCGCGGCGACCGCCGACAGCATCTCCTTCGGAAAATCGATGCCGCTGCCGCGATCGTCGTTGAGCGGCGCGATCGGTTCGCTCTTGGCATCGAGCCCGTGCTCCATCCCCGACAGAATTGCCGCGAGCACCAGGTACGGATTCGCATCGGCGCTCGCGAGCCGATGCTCGATCCGCAGGTTGCGCGCATCCGACTCGGGAATGCGGATGCACGCGTCGCGATCCTCGAAACCCCAGCTCGCGCGGCTCGCCGCGTTCACCATCGACCCGTAGCGGCGGAACGCATTGTGATTCGGCGCGAACACGGGCATGCAATGCGGCAGCAGCGCGAGGCAGCCGGCCACCGCATGCCGCAGCGGCCGCTGCCCATCCGCCGCGAGCAGGTTGTTCCCGGCATCGTCGTACAGGCTCACGTGCACGTGCATCCCGCTGCCCGGCGCATGCAGGTACGGCTTGCCCATGAAGCTCGCGCGATAGCCATGCTGCAGCGCGACGCCGCGCGTGCTGCGGCAGAACATCGCCGACCAGTCGGCCGCGCGCAGCCCGTCATCGCAATGGCCGAAATTGATCTCGAACTGGCCGGGCCCGAGCTCGGCCGTGATCACGGTCGCGTCGATCCCCTGCGCGCACGCGACGTCGACCATCTGGTGCAGCACGTCGGAGAAACGCGACAGCCGCTCGATATGCATGTTCGGCTGATCGTCGCGATCGTCGGACAGGCGGTCGCGCGGATACTTCGGCATCCCCTCCTCGAGCTGTGCGTCGAACAGGTAGAACTCGAGCTCGAACGCGACGACGGGCCGGATGCCGCGCCGTGCGAGCCGCTTCAGCACCCGCGCGAGCACCTCGCGCGGCTCGAACTCGACCGGCGAATCGGTGCCGTCGGTCGTGATCAGCATCTGGCCGAGCGGCTGCTTCTCCCAGGTCACCGGCTTCAGCGTGCCGGGAATCAGCCGGCGCACGGCGTCCGGGTCGCCGTCGTTGAAACAGTAGTCGCCGATCTTGTAGAGCCCGCCCTGCGTGCCGAGCAGGATGCAGTTCTGCGGCAGCTTCAGCAGCGAACCCGCCGCGACCTTTTCGAGCGCATCGATCGGATAGCGCTTGCCGTAGAAGTGCCCGGGCAGGTCGAGGCAGATCAGGTCGACATAACGGATCTCGGGGTGCGCCTGCCGGAATGCGCGGACTTCACTGACCAGCGCGGGAACGACGTCAGCCATGTCTCATCCTTTCCATGTCTTGTATGGCGGTGCCGCGGCGCGGCGAACCGGATTCATGCGACGCACGAGGCAACGCACGCCGCATGTCGATCAGTACTGCAAACAGGCTACGTGACGAGGCGGCCAGCACTCCAGCCCGCCCCGCCGACCACTCAATTCAGGTGAATACCCAGATCACGCGCGTCGGCGCGTCAGTCAGGTTCGCGTAACGGAACCGCTTGTGCGCGGGAAGCTGGAATGCATCGTTCGGACCGAGCGTGACCGGCGTGTCGTCGCCGTCGATCCAGATCGTCAGTTCTCCTTCGAGCACGAAGCCGCCCTGCTCGTCGCTGTCGTCGACCGGCCGCTCGCCGCTGCTGGCGCCCGGCCCGAGATGGCTTTCGAGGATCGAGAAGCGCGAACGCATGTTCGGCGACACGAGGATGTCGGTAATGCCGGCCGCGTAATACACGGTGCGCCGCTCGTCGGGCCGCGTGACCCACGGCACGCTGCGCGGCTTGCTGAGGCTGTAGAAATACGTGGTCGGCACGCCGAGCGCCTCGCCGATCGCGGTGAGATCCGCGACCGTCGGACGCGACAACCCGCGCTCGACCTGCGACAGAAAGCCGACCGAGCGGCCGATCCGTTCGGCAAGATCGTTCAGCGTCACCTTGCGATGCTTGCGCAGGTCGCGGATCAGGATCGCCAGACTTTCTATCTCTTCCTGTTCGTTCATGATGGATTCCGATGCAATCAGACGGTATCGCGCAGACGGTACCAGGCCTTGCCGATCGCTTCGAGCGGCGCGGCCAGCCGGTCGCCGCCGGGAAAGCGCGGGTTGCGGATGCGCTGGTACTGCGCGAGCAGGCGTGCGTCGCCGAGCACGGCGTCGGCCACCGCACGCGCGCCGGCGAGCGTCGGCAGCACGCCGTGCCCCGAAAAGCCCTGCAGCCAGAAGCGCTGCCCGTGGCGGCCGATGTCCGGCGTGCGGCGCATGCTGATGTCGATGTGACCGCCCCACGCGTAATCGAGCGGTACGCCGGCCAGTTGCGGAAACACGCGTTCGAGGTGCGGGCGCGTCGCCGCCGCGATATCGGCCGGGATGCCGCCGAGATACGTGCAGCCGCCGCCGAACAGCAGCCGGTTGTCGGGGCTCAGGCGAAAGTAGTCGGGCACGAACTGGTTGTCGATCACGCAACTGTTGCGCGGCAGCAGCGCATGCGCGACGTCGGCGGCGAGCGGCGCGGTTGCAACCTGATATGTGCCGACCGGCAGCAGCCGGCGCGCGAGGTCGCGGTCGAGCCGGTCGACGTACGCATTGCAGGCGAGCACCAGCACGTCCGAGCGCACTTCGCCACGCGCCGTGCGGGCGACGTAGCCGCTAGCCGTCTCGCGCCAGTCGAGCACGCGGCTCTGTTCGAAGATGCGCCCGCCCGCGCGCTCGATCGTCCGTGCGAGGCCGAGCGCGAGCTTCAACGGGTTCAGGTGGCCGGCCTCCGGATCGTGAAGCGCAGCGAGATAGCGCGTGCCGCCGATCCATTCACGCATCTCGTCGCGCTCGATCATGCGCAGCCGATCATAGCCCCAGCGTTCGGCCGCCTCGTCGCGCGCCTGCGCCAGCATCGCGACGCGCCGCGGCCGCACCGCGGCCCACAGGCTGCCGGGCCGGTAGTCGATGTCGAAACCGTGCCGCGCCGGCAGTTCGCGCACTTCGGCCGCCGCCCAGCGCATGCTGTCCCACAGCAGGCGCGCGCCGTCGCGGCCAAGCGCATCCTCGAGCGGCTGCATGTCGCACGACCAGCCGAGCAGCGCCTGTCCACCGTTGCGGCCCGATGCGGCCCACGCGACGCGGCTCGCCTCGAGCATGACGACGCGCTTGCCGGCCAGCGCGAGTCGCAGCGCCGTATGCAGCCCGCTGAAGCCCGCGCCGACGACCAGCACGTCAGCGTCGACGCGCTCGTCCAGCGTCGGCCGAAGCGGGATCGGCGCCGGGTAGGTGCCGGCGTAGTAGCTGGCGACGTGACGGTCGGACTGCACGAACATGCGGACTCCCGTGAAAATTACGCCGAGAAATTTCATGAAAAACTAGCATGGCAATTTCATGCGGGCAAGCGGGAGGATCGACACCCGTGTCGTCATTGAAATGAAAGGCACGCCGATTGCGCATGCAGCACCGGGTCGCCCCGCCACCGTCCGTGTCTTTTACCGTGTGCGGTCGCGGCCGATAATGAATCCATGCACGTTCTCCCTCGCGGCCGGCTTCCCGGCGCGCACTGCCAAAGCCGCGAGGGCCGACCACCCCGCATCGCCCCAAGGAGCCAGCCCAGCATGACCACGCGATTCAAGCTAGGCGACCACGTCCGCTGGAATTCCGAAGTCGGCTACGTGACCGGCACGATCATCGCGATCCATACCGCCGACTTCGACTACAAGGGGCATCGCCATCGCGCGTCGCCCGACGATCCGCAGTACGAGATCAAGAGCGACCGGACTGACCACGTCGCCGCGCATCGCGGCTGCGTGCTCGAACGCATCGCCAGCAAGGACGGCGCATGAAGCTCCCCTTCTATACGATCGGCCATTCGAACCGCACGCTCGACGAATTCGTCGACCTGCTCGACGCGGTCGAGATCACGTTGCTCGCGGATATCCGCAAGATGACGCGTTCGCGCACCAACCCGCAATTCAACGAAGCGACGCTGCCCGATGCGCTCGCCGCCGCCGACATCGCGTACGAACACATCGCCGAACTCGGCGGCCTGCGCGGCAAGTCGCACGGCGTACCCGACGACGTCAACGATTTCTGGACCAACCGCAGCTTTCACCGCTACGCGGATTACGCGCTGTCGCCGGCGTTTCATGCGGGCCTCGACCAACTGATCGCCCAGGGGCACGAGCAGCGCTGCGCGATCATGTGTTCGGAAGCCGTGTGGTGGCGCTGCCACCGGCGTATCGTGTCCGACTACCTGATCGCGCGCGGCGAAACGGTGCTGCACATCATGGGCCGCAACCGCGTGGAGCTCGCGCGCCTGACCGCCGGCGCGGTGGTCCGGGACGACGGCACGATCGTCTATCCGAATGTCGACGACGACCACGACGACGCCGCACCGGCCAAAGGTGCCCAACCGGACGCGTGACGTCACGCACCCGCGTGCGCACCGGCTTCCGGCGGCCGCGATCCTGCATTACCATCGTGCGACCGTCATGCCTGCGCTCGTCCGGCAAGCGGGCTCCCCCACCTCTTCCGTTGCGCATCAATGCTCGCTCTCATCATCATCGCCGGCCTGTGGGCCGGCCTCCAGAACGCCCTCGCGGGCGGCGGTTCGTTCGTCACGCTGCCCGCACTGATCGTGTCGGGGATGTCGCCGCTCGCGGCCAACATCACGTCGACGGTCGCCCTGTTCCCCGGCCAGGTGACGACGGGCTGGGCGAGCCGCAACATGGTGAGCGGCGTGGGCAGGCTGCCGTTTCGCGCCCTGTTCGCGATCAGCGTGGCCGGCGGCGCGCTCGGCGGCCTGCTGCTGCTGAAAACGCCGTCGTCGATCTTCTCGCATCTGGTGCCGTGGCTCGTGCTGTTCGCGACGATCGTGTTCGCGTGGGGCAGTTTCTTCCGCAAGCCGGGTGCCGGCGCGCAACATCTCGGCCCGGTCGCGGCCGGGGTCTCGCAGTTCCTGATCGCGATCTACGGCGGCTACTTCGGCGGCGGCATCGGGTTCCTGATGATGGCCGCACTGACGATGGCCGGCCTGCCGCCGCGTCACGCGATGTCGACCAAGAACGCGCTCGCGGGCGTGATGAACGCGTCGGCGGTCGTGCTGTTCGTCACCTCGCCGCACCTGCACTGGCGTGAGGCGATCGCGCTCGGCGGCGGCGCAATCGTCGGCGGCCTGCTCGGCGCGTGGGCGCTGCATCGCGTGAACGAACGCGTGCTGCGCATCGCGATCGTCTGCATCGGCGCGCTGCTGACCATCGGGTTGTTCGTCAAACCGATCTGAACCCACGCTCATCCTGCCGCGACCGCGGCAATTGATGAGCAAACCGCAAGACGTCTTTCGCATATCT
>NZ_JACFYV010000007.1:0-84333 GCF_016759955.1 Burkholderia sp. KCJ3K979 | reverse complement strand
GCGCCACGCCGCCCGCCGCGACGGGCTGGTCGATGTCCCGTCCGTAGCACGCCGGCACGCCCCGACGGAGCACACGATGAACCCGGATCTCGAGATCGTTCCCACTCACCGCGACGAATCGTTTCGCGCGTGGGTCCACGACTATCCGCATTCGGTCGCGAAGTGGCACTTCCATCCGGAGTACGAGATTCACCTGATCCAGGCGTCGCGCGGCAAGGTGTTCGTCGGCGACCACATCGGCGATTTCGGCCCGGGCAACCTGATCGTCACCGGGCCGAACCTGCCGCACAACTGGGTCAGCGAGCTGGCCGACGGCGAACGCGTGCCGTCGCGCGACGTCGTGCTGCAATTCTCGCGCGATGCGATCGAGAAGATGGTCGGCGCGTTCAGCGAGCTGCAGCCGGTGATCGACCTGATCGACGACGCGGCGCGCGGCGTGCAGTTTCCCGACCGCGTGGGCGTCGAGGTCGCGCCGCTGATGCTCGAGCTCGCGAACGCGCACGGCTGCCGGCGCGTCGAGATCCTGATGTCGCTGTTCGACCGGCTGTCGTCGTGCCGCGAGCGGCGTGTGCTCGCGGGGCCCGGCTACCGCAGCGACGCGCAGCACTACATGTCGTCGACCATCAACCAGGTGCTGTCGTACCTCCAGCAGAACCTGCCCGGCATGCTGCGCGAAACCGACGTCGCCGCGTTCGCCGGCATGAGCGTCAGCACCTTCACGCGGTTTTTCCGGCGTCACACCGGCTCGTCGTTCGTGCGCTACCTGAACCGGCTGCGCATCAACGAGGCGTGCGAGCTGCTGATGTTTTCCGACCTGACGGTGACCGACATCTGCTACCGGGTTGGCTTCAACAACCTGTCGAACTTCAACCGTCAGTTTCTCGCGATGAAGCAGGTGCCGCCGTCGAAGTTCCGCGCGCTGCACCGGCTCAACGAACCGCACGGCCGCGACGACGCACCGCCCGCGCGACGCGCGCCGCCGCCGCCGCGCACCCCAGACAGGACGCTTCACACGTGACATTCCTCGGCATCGATCTCGGCACGTCCGAGGTCAAGGTTCTGCTCACCGATTCCCGATCGGTCCCCCTCGCGACCGGCGCGGCCACGCTGTCGATCAGCCGGCCGCATCCGCACTGGTCCGAACAAAGCCCGCAGGCGTGGTGGCACGCGATGCTCGACGCGATCGCGTCGGTGCGCGCCGCGCACCCGGCCGGCTTCGCCGCGCTGCGCGGCATCGCGCTGTCCGGCCAGATGCACGGCGCGACGCTGATCGACCGCGCGGACCAGGTGCTGCGCCCCGCGATCCTGTGGAACGACACGCGCGCCGGCACCGAATGCGTCGAGCTGGAAGCGCTGGTGCCGGAATCGCGCGCGATCACCGGCAACATGGCGATGCCCGGCTTCACCGCACCGAAGCTGCTGTGGCTCGCGAAATACGAGCCCGCCGTGTTTCGCGCGGTGCACAAGGTACTGCTGCCGAAGGACTACCTGATCTGGCGCCTGTCCGGCGAATTCGTGTCCGACATGTCCGACGCGTCGGGCACGTTGTGGCTCGACTGCGCGCGCCGCGACTGGTCCGACCGGATGCTCGCCGCGACCGAGCTGTCGCGCGCGCAGATGCCGCGCCTCGTCGAAGGCAACGCGCCCGCCGCGCAATTGCGCGACGCGCTGCGGCGCGAATGGGGCATCGACGGGCCCGTGACGATCGCCGGCGGCGCCGGCGACAACGCGGCATCCGCGATCGGCATGGGCGTCACGGGTGCCGGCAGCGGCTTCCTGTCGCTCGGCACGTCGGGAGTGCTGTTCGCCGGCAACGACCGCTTCGCGCCGAACCCGGACGCCGCCGTGCACGCGTTCTGCCACTGCGTCGAAGGGCGCTGGCACCAGATGAGCGTGATCCTGTCGGCCGCGGCGAGCCTCGACTGGCTCGCGCGTGCGCACGGCACGACCGCCGGCGTGCTCGCCCCGCGCGCCGAACGCGCCGATCCGGCCCGCGCGCCGCTGTTCCTGCCGTATCTCGGCGGCGAGCGCACGCCGCACAACGACGCGCATGCACGCGGCGTGTTCTTCGGGTTGTCGAACCAACACGACGCCGACGATCTCGCGTATGCGGTGATGGAAGGCGTCGCGTTCGCGATGGCCGACGGCTACGACGCGCTGCGCGCGGCCGGCACGACGCTCGACGCGGTGTCGTTCATCGGCGGCGGCTCGAAGAGCGCGTTCTGGGCAAGGCTATGCGCGAATGCGACCGGGCTCTCGATGCAGCGCCATGCGGACGGCGCGGTCGGCGCGGCACTCGGCGCCGCGCGGCTCGCACGGCTGGCGGCGACGGACGATACGCTGGAGGAAGTCTGCGTCGCGCCGCCCGTCACGGAGACGGTCGCGCCCGATGCAGCGTCGGTCGATCTGCTGGCGGGGCGGCTCGCGCGCTACCGACGGTTGTATCGCGCGCTGCGGGACGAGTTCGCGGCCGCCGACTGAACGGGAACGGCCGCGCAATCGCGCTTGACCCGGCCCTTGGGATCGCCTTTATGCTGACCGCAACGAATCGACAGCAAAGAGGTGACGGATGGGTACCGACACGCCCCGTTTGAACGCATCGGCCGCCGCCGCGCGGCTCGGCGTCTCGATCAAGGCACTGCGGCTGTACGAGCGGCACGGCCTCGTCACGCCCGAACGCACGCCGGCCGGATACCGCGCGTACGGCCCGGCCGACCTCGCACGCGCCGCCGACATCGCGGCGCTGCGCAAGCTCGGCCTCGGTCTCGCGCAGGTCGCGAGCGTGCTCGACGGCGATGCGCGCGGTCTCGACGCAGCGCTGGCCGCTCACGAAGCGGCGCTCGATCGCGGGATTCAGGATTTCGTCGGCAAGCTCGACAGCGTGCGCGCGATGCGTGCCGGGCTGGCACGGGGGCGGATGCCGACGGACGGAGAACTCGCGCGGCTGGTCGACCCAGGCAGCGCCGGTGTCGCGTTCAGCCTGCCGTGGCCGTGGGATGGCGAATGGTTCGAGTGTCGCGATATCCGGCCGTTGAACTACATCATCGGTTCGCTGGGGAGCGGCAAGACGCGGCTCGCGCTTCGGCTGGCCGAAGCGCTGCCCGGCGCGGTGTTCGTCGGTCTCGATCGGCTGGACGACGATTGTGCCGCGGCATCCGACGCACTGCGCGCCGATCCGGAATTGAAGTCGCGCGTCGATCGCACGTCGGCGTTGCTCGCCGCCAAAGGCGCGACGCCATCGCCGGCGCTGACGGCCCTCCTCGTCAGCCTCGAAGCGCAAGGCCCGCGCGTGCGCGTCGTCGACATGATCGAACAGGGCCTCGACCGGGCCACGCAGTTGGCATTGATCGCGCATCTGCGCGAAGGCGCGGCCGCCGGCATGCGGCCGCTGTTCCTGCTGACGCGCTCGACGGCGATCCTCGATCTCGCGGCGGTCGGTCCCGACGAAACCATCCTGTTGTGCCCGGCCAATCACAGCCCGCCTGCGCGCGTGGCGCCTTACCCCGGCGCGCCGGGGTATGAAGCCGTGGCTACGTGCCTGGCGGCGCCTGAGGTCCGCGAGCGGATTGCACGGCGGCCGATGACGGCGTGAGCCGCCGTCACGGCGCCGGCCGCCCCATTCTCCGCGCCATCGCCGGACTCACCGCATGCACGGGATCGAAGCCGAAGAACTCGAGCACGTGCCGCGCGACGTCGTCGCGATCGTTGTCCGCGCAGATCATGTGATAGCTGTTCTCCAGCACGATCCCGCGCGCGTCGGGCAGCTTCTCCAGCAGGAAATCGGCCGAGCGCAGGCTCGTCAGCTCGTCCTCGCGCGCATGCAGCACGAGCGTCGGGCACGGCGTGCCGGGTGCGGCATCGCGTACCCAGTCGCGCATCCGGTCCACCTGCCGCACGCACGCGAGCGGCACCCACGCATAGTGGAAACTGTCCTGCCGCTCGAACTTCTTCTTCACGATCGCGCGGATCGTCGCGTTCTTGATGCCGAACGGATCGCCTTCTTCCACGCGCATTCGTTCGGCCACCCCCGGCACGCGATACAGCACGTGCCGCAGCGACCGGTACCACGGCGTCGACCAACCATCGATGAATACCGGCGCGGCCAGCAACGCGAGCCGGCCGCGCGCATGCTGCACACGATGACACAGCAGCAGCGCGACGAGCGCGCCCATGCACATCCCCGCGACGTGCAGCGTGTCGTACTCGCGTTCCAGCGCGCGGTACTGCTCGGTCACCGCGTCGAGCCACGCCTCCGCGCGCACGCCGACCAGATCCTCCGGGCGCGTGCCGTGCCCCGGCAGCGTGATCATGTGCGGGTCGGCGCCCGCGCGCCGCATCGCCTTGTGCAGCGAACCGAGATCGTATTGCGTGCCGCCGAGCCCGTGGATCAGCAGCACGCCCGTGCGGCCCGTCATGACGCGTGCCCGCTCATTCGTCCGCCGGCCACACGCGTTCGATCTGCCACACGCCCGCCACCACCGTCACGTCGACGTTCGAATCGAGCAATGGCGCGCCGTGGTCGGTGATCGTCCGCGTGCCGCCGTCGCGCAGCACGATGCGCAGCGACAGCGACGCGCGGTCCTCGCCCGCGATCTCCGCATTCCAGTAGTCGCGCAACGCGTCGCGGTCGCCCGGCTGCACGCGTTCGAGCACGAGCGGCACGCTCGCGATCTGCGCGGCATCGACGCCGACACCGAACACACGCTCGACGTCGCCGCTCCACTCGATGCGGCCCGACTCGGGATCGAGCACGTACGCGATCTGGCCGGCGCTCGCGAGCGCGAGCTCCATGTTGTTCTGCAGCACCGCCGCGTGCTCGTGGACGCGCTCGCGCGTCGTCTTCAGCGTGCTCACCGTCAGCACCAGCAGCGACGCGACCGCCAGATAGAGCTGCGCTTCGAGCAGCGCGCTTCCGTAATGCTCGTGGAGCGACGCGAACGGGCCGTCGCCCTGCGCGGTCTGCTCGATCACGATCAGCGCGAGCACCAGCACCGACGACGAGCCCGCACGGCCGCCGAGCAGCAACGTCACCGCGACCGTCAGGAACAGCGGCACATAGGTGAGCGCGAAGCCGGCGCCCGTGCCGAATTTCCGCGACGTATCGCCGTCGAAGATCACGAGCGCGACGACCGCGAGCAGCGCGAACGCGACGATGCCGAGCACCAGGTCGAAGCGCTCGTGGTCGCCCGAGCGATGCGCGCGAAAGCGCGACCACGACGCGAGCACCGGCGTGACCAGCAGCACGCCGACGAAATCGGACGCGGCCCACACCGACCACACGTCGAAGAACGGCGCACCCTTGAGCGTCGTGTACCACGCCGCGCCGCCGATCGCGCCGACGACGCCCGCGATCAAGCCGGCCAGAATCACCGAGCGCAGGAAATACAGCCCTTCGAGCGAGAAGCGCACGCGCTGCACGAGCCAGACCGCGAGTGCGGCCGCGCCGACCTCGTCGACCGTGAACAGCACCGCGTTGACGAGGCTGCCGTGCTCGATGCTGGACAGCGCGAGCTGCCCGACCAGGAATGCGCCGGCCAGCGTCAGCCATTCGCGCATCGGCCGCAGCATGAATGCTCCGACCGTCACACCGGCTGGCAGCCAGATGTAGCCCGTCAGCCGGACGGGGCCGTTGAATTCGTGCGAGATGTAGCCGGTCGCGAGATACAGCGCCGCCCAGAGCAGCGCGGCGACGAGCCCCGGCCGCGATCGTTTGGTGTCCATCGAGAATCCCTGTGTATTGCGCCGTGCGTGCGAGCGATGTGCGCATGATAGGCGGGCGGGTGGAACGGCGGAATACCGGAAGGCGACAGCCCGTTCGGGGCGCCGGCGCGACCCCGCAAGCTGGCGGTTGTGACCGGGAAAGTATCGGAAAAGTTCGCTGCTTGCCGGGCGCTATCGGGACATGTCTGCAAGTCGTCTTGTCCTGATGGCCAGAATCGCCTGCGGCCGGTCATTCGGCCCTACGATGAAAGGCATCCGAAAGCGTTCGTTTCGGGTATCGTCCAGCTCTCTTGCCAGCACTCGACATGACCGCACACGATGAAAACCGTACCGGCCCGGCCGATATCGGCCCCTTCGACACCATGAGCCGATTTCGCATCACGTACGACGGGCCCACGCTCGATTCGTCCGAGATGGACGTACGCGAACTCGCGCCCGCGCTGCTGGCATTCGGCGATTTGCTCGACGCGTCGACGCGCGCACTGTGCGGCGCTCAGGTCCGGCCGCAGGTGAACGTGCGCGGCAGCTTCAAGACCGGCAGCTTCGGCATCGACTTCACGCTCGCGACCTCGCTGCTCGGCCGCATGCGCGACATGCTGAGCGGCAGCGAAGGCACGGCGCTCGCCAATGCGGTGACGATCCTGACCGCGCTCGGCATCGCCGCGCCCAGGGCGAGGAAGGGGCTTTTCGCCGTCCTCAAATGGCTGCGTGGGCGCGAGATCACGCACGTGCGGATGCAGAACAACACTGCGGTGCTGGACGTCGACGGTGACGAACTCGAAATCGACCTGCCCGTGCTCACGCTGCTGAGTGACGTCCGCGTTCGCCAAGCCATCGCGCAAGTGCTTGCGCCGCTCGCTCGCGAAGGCATCGAGATTTTCGCTGCCGGCACCGATACCGAGGTATACGAGACGGTCGCCCACAACGAGATCGCATGGTTTCACGCGCCGGAGCCAACCGATTCGCTCCTGCTCGACGAGCATCGCAAGATGGCGTTCTCGATCGTGTCGCTCGCGTTCAAGGACGACAACAAGTGGCGCCTGTACGACGGCACGTCGACGATTCACGCGACGATCACCGATGCCGGCTTCCTGTCGCGCGTGAACAACAGCCAGATCAGTTTCAGCAAGGGAGACGTGCTCTTGTGCAATGTCCGTATGCAGCAGTGGCAAACTTCGGACGGGGCAAAAACCGAATACGAGGTCACGGATGTCCTCGAACATCGCCCGGCCGGCCTGCAAATTCGGTTGCCGGGCATGTGATCCGCACCGAAGCGTCGCGCCCGACGCAACCTCTCATCACTGATGAAACCCGCGATCCATCTGCGTGCTGCGTCTCAGGAAGATCTCCCGTTCCTGCTGACGCTCCGTCGACTCACGATGACCGAGCATCTGCAGCGCGTCGGCGCGCCGACCGACGATGAAGCGCACGACCGCCGCATCCGCGCGAACTTCGACGACGCGATGATCGTCTGTGAAGGCGCCGATGCCATTGGCCTGCTGAAGGTGACACGCGCCGCCAGCGAATGGCACGTCCATCAGATCCAGATTCTCCCCGCGCGCCAGGGCCAGGGAATCGGCGAAGCCGTGCTGCACGCATTGCTGACCGATGCGGCGCACGCGCGCGTGCCCGTGTCGCTCAGCGTGCTGCACGGCAATCCGGCGCGGCGGCTCTACGAACGGCTCGGCTTTCGCGTCGCGTCGGCAACCGACACGAGCGCGAGCATGGTCTGGCACGCGTGACGCGCGTCATGTCGACGCCATCGCGTGGCCCTTACTGCGTGATCTTCGCGTCCTTCAGCAGATTGCCGATCATCTGCGCGCTCGCCTTCTCGGCCGCGATCGCCTGCAGTTGCTGCTGAAGCGTCGGCTTCGCGGTTTCGAAACCCGGCACCTGCGTCGGCCGCTTCGCATCCAGCTTCACGATCGCCCGCACGCCATCGACCGGAATCGAATCCTTCGTCGTCGCGCCGACCGTCAGCTTCTCGAGCGCCTGCGCAACCGGCAGCGGCAACCCGGCCGTCTTGCCTTCCGCCGCCGGCGTGTTGAAGCTCACCCACGGCAGCTCGCCGCCGGTATCGCGGCTCGGCGCCAGGCTGTACTGGCGTGCCAGCCCGTCGAACGACTTGCCCGCCTTCAGCTCGCTCAGCACGGTCGCCGCCGCGACCGGGTCCTTGACGACGATCACGCGCGGCTTGTATTCGTTCTTGCCGAGCGCGGCGACCAGTTCGTCGTAGCGCGCCTTGACCTGCTCGTCGGTCACCGGCTCCGGCTTCACGTGGTCGCGCAGGTACAGTTGCACCTCGGCCGTCACCTTCGCCTGCTGCATCGCCGCCTTGACCTCGGGCTTGTCCGCATAGTTCGCCTTCTCGGCTGCCTGCTGAACCAGCACGCGCGTGATCAGCTGGTTCTTGATCGCCTGGCGGATCTGCGGCGAATCGGGCTGCCCGGACGCGCGCAGCAGCGTATCGACGTCGGCCTGCGTGATCGGCGTGCCGTTGACGGTCGCGACCGTCTCCGCCGTCTGCGCATGGACCGGGCCGCTCAGTGCGCCGGCCAGCGCGACGATCGTCAACAGGCGATTCGGGATCGTTTTCTTCTTCATCGTTGGGTCGCTTCAAGCATAAGAAACGCGGCAGGGACCGCCGCGCTCGTTCATCGTGCACGCCCGCACAACGTCTGCGGGAGCCGCCGCCATTGTGCACGGAACCGCATTTCCACGTCGGGAGGTTCGGGAAGCGGGACCGGCACGGCGCGGCGCGCAGCGTGCCCGCGGTGCATTGCATGCGCATTGCGCAACAATCCCGCGAAAATGCTCACGATTGCTTTCACGACTTCGCGAGTACGGCCGCTGCCCGACGCGGCCGCACGTTCGGCACCTTCAGCCCGTCAGGGCGTCCACCGGTACACGGTGATGCTGTTCCCCTTCACGTTGTTCTTCATCACCACGTACTCGCCGTTCGACCGGCGGTACGCGCGGATGCTGTACATCGCGTCGATCGCGCTGCTGGTGTCGACCGTCGCGGGGCTCGCATTGACCAGCGTCGTGTCGAGATTGCCGGTGGTGAGGTTGAACGCGTCGACGTTCGGCCACAGCGGCCCGCTGCTGCTGAACCAGTAGCCGACGAACAGATGGTTACCCGCCGCGTCGATCGATTTCGCGCCGCTGTGCGGCAGCGTGATCACCGGGTCCGGCTTCGTCGTATTGCCCGCGCGCCAGCCGTGATACACCTCGATGCGCGTGCCGATCGACGTCCAGTCGTTGCTGCCGATCGCGCCCTGCGCGAGCACCATCGTGTCGCTGTCCGCGAGATAGACGATGCGCGTCAGCGGCACGACGCTGGCCGGAATGCGGGTCGCGACACCCGGCCCCCACGACGGCTTGCCGTTCGCGTCGAAGCCGGTCAGCGGGTAATGCGTGATCGCCCCCGTCTTGTCGAGCCCGGCCCATACGCCGCCCTGGCTGTCGAGGCTGAAGCCGCCCGTCACGCGCTGCGTGGTATTGAACGCGGGGCCCGGAATCGAGCCGTCCGGAATCGCGACGTAACCGTTCGCCGCGTTGAAGTGATAGAAGTAGAAGACCGGCGGGTTCTGGCCGGCCGCGACGAGAATCCGGTTCGCGCCGACCGACGTGAGCAGCCCGAAGTGTTCGTCGCGCTGCGTATCGTTCATGTTGATCCGCGGGTCCGACGGATACGTGAACGGATCGACGGTGTTCGCGACGAACTTGCCGCCCGCGCTGCCGCTGTAGATATGCGTGGCGCCGTAGAACAGCGCGCCGTCCGTGACCGGGTCCGGCGCGGCGATGCCCTCGAAGTTCAGCGACTGCAGCGTCCAGCGCAGGTTGCCGTTGCTGCCGTACGCATGAATGTCGGTCGCGCCGTTGCGGCCGAGATCCCAGCTGCCGCCCCACGGGTTGTTGAGCACATAGAGATTGCCGCCGGTGTCCTTGCCGATCCCGACGATGCGCGTGAAGCGTTGCGGGCCGACCTGCCCCTTGATGCCCGTCGTCGTGTCGAGATAACCGCCGCGCACGCCGAACGTGCCGGCCAGTGCCGGCCGGCCCGAGATCGAATAGCGCTTGATGTTCTGGTCTGGCCCTTCGTCGCCCACCAGCAGTTGCCCGGCCGCCGCATCGACATACAGCGCCGACGGATGCGAGCCGGTCGGCATCCGGATCGTATCGAGCAGCGCGCCGGCCGGGTTGAAGCCGACGATCGAGCCGGCGCTTTTCTGCGCGACCCACACGTTGCCCGCACCGTCCACCGCGAGTGCGCCCGGCGCCGACACGGCGATATCCCGTTGCCACACGCCATCGGTCGTGAACACGCGCACGCGATTGCCGTAGAAGTCGCTCGCATAGAGCAGCGAGCCGGCCGTCGCGAGCCCAGTGACGACGTCGATGCGCGGCTGGTTGGTCGCCGCGCTGATCTGGATCACGCGGTCGCGAACCTTCGTCGCACGGTTGTAGCGCCCCACCGCGCCGCTGCCGTACGTCTTGCCAGGCTGCAGCGCGACGAACAGCGACGTCGCGTTGCCCGTGATCGCGCTGCCCTGGAATTCCGAATGCGCGCCGATCGAGCCGATGCTCTTGCCGTTCTGGTAGATCGCGACGCCGCCTTCATCCTCGTCCCACATCGACGCCGTGTAGATCACGCCTTCGGGGGCGACCCACATCGCGCGCGCGACGTTGCCGACGTGCGCGGCGAGCGTGCCGTACGTGTTCGCGATCCAGTCGGTGGTGTTGGCTGAATGAGTGGCGGGCGCAAATGCGGCGATCGCCGCGGCAACGAGCGCGGCGTGGATGCGTTTTCTGGCGACCATGACGGATGCTCTCCTGAACAGGGTAGTCATTCACATGAGGGATCGGCCGGCCAGATGGCTTGAAGCCCGCGAGATGTCAATTCTTCCCCGAATCATCCGGCGCAGTCGGTATGACATACGGCATGCATTCGATAATGCGCAGGGCGAGAATAGCGTTATATAAATCGAAAAAAATTGCGAATCGCCCGCGCTTTTGGCGAGCGCCCGCCGCGCGTCAGTGAATGGTCACTTACGCGCCGAACCGGGAATCGGGAAAATCAGGCAAGCGCCTGCCGGAATATCGCCGCCGATTCGACGGCGATCAATTGAAACGGCGAATGCCATTTCGGAAACATCGGGAAAAGCCACTGCCCCAAAACACGTCGCCGGCCTGAATCCGTATCGAATCCGGGCCGGCGAATGTCATTTGCCGCGGGTCGGGCAACGCGGCGTTGCACTGCCGCATTTGCCACGCATCATGCCGACGTTTCCCGCACCTTCACCTCGGCGACGCGCGCACCGTCCGAATCGTCGTCGTCGCGCGGCGCGTCGAGCTGCCCTTCCCACTTCGCGACCACGGCCGCGGCGATCGAGTTGCCGACGGCATTGGTGGCCGAGCGCCCCATGTCGAGGAACATGTCGACGCCCATGATCAGCAGCAAGCCGGCTTCGGGCAGGTTGAACTGGTTGAGCGTCGCCGCGATCACGACCAGCGACGCGCGCGGCACGCCGGCCATTCCCTTCGACGTCACCATCAGCATCAGCAGCATCGTGATCTGCGTGCCGAGCGGCAGATGGATGCCGTATACCTGCGCGATGAACAGCACCGCGAACGTGCAGTACATCATCGAGCCGTCGAGGTTGAACGAATAGCCGATCGGCAGCACGAAGCTCGAGATCTTGCGGTTCACGCCGAAGCGATCGAGCGCGTCCAGCAGCTTCGGATACGCGGCCTCGGAGCTGGCCGTCGCGAACGACAGCAGGAACGGCTCGCGGATCAGCCGGATCAGCGTGAACGCGCGCTTGCCGAGGAACGTCACGCCGGCCAGCGTCAGCACGGCCCACAGCAGCGCGAGCGCCAGATAGAAGCTCGCCATGAACTTCGCGAACGTGAGCAGGATGCCGAGCCCTTCGGTCGTGATCGTCGACGCGAGTGCCGCGAACACCGCGACCGGCGCGAACCCCATCACCGCCCCCGTGACCTTCAGCATCACCTGCGCGAGATCGTCGATCACGCCGGTCAGGCGTTTGCCCGATTCGCCGAGCGCGGACAGCGCGGTGCCGAAGAAGATCGAGAACACGACGATCTGCAGGATTTCGTTGTTCGCCATCGCCTCGGCGATCGACTTCGGCACCAGGTGCACCACGAAATCCTTCAGCGTGAACGCGCCCGTCTTCAGGTTGAGCGCCGCATCGGACGGCGGCAGCGGCAGGCTCAGGTGGCTGCCAGGCTGCAGGAGCGTCGCGGTCAGCAGACCGAGCAGCAGCGACGTGAACGACGCGATGAAGAACCAGCCGAACGCCTTGACGCCCACGCGGCCCACCGCGCCGCCGTCGCCCATCTGCGCGATGCCGACGGTCAGCGTCGCGAACACCAGCGGCGCGATGATCATCTTGATCAAGCGCAGGAATACATCGGACAGCAACGACACGTAGCCGGCGACTTCCTTCGCCATCTTCGGGTCGGGAAACGCGCTATGGCAGGCGTAACCCACGGCGATACCAAGCATCATCGCGACAACGATGTACTTGGTAATGTTGTGCTTCTTCTTCATTAGTGGTCCAAATTACAAGGCGTATGTTGCTGACGGCGGGTCGATCATTCGCGTCCGGCTGCGAATCGAAACCTGTGTCTCCATGCGGGTACCTGTCCGCGTCGGGCGGTCGCCAGGACGGACAAGGGGGGCATTCTAACGCAAATGGTGCACCGGCTTTCAAATCTGAAAGCCCCGCGAGTTGATTTGCGTCCTGATGTCGTCGGGAAACGGCCGGTGTCGCGGTCCGGCCGGCTTCCGGTGCGGCCGGATGCCGGGGAATGTCAGCGGATCAGGTAGGACGCAGCTTGCCCGGAAAGGCACGGCGGGCGGGCGAATGCGTCAACGCGGCGCGCCGGCCATGTCGGGCATCAGGCAACCAGTACGTAGGTGCGGAAGAAATCGCCGAGCGCGGCGGCCGTCCGTGCCATGTCGACGGACGTGCCGAGGCTGCGGTCGAGCCACAGGCCGTTGAACATCGCGAAGACGATGTTCGTCGTGCCTGCCGGATCCAGCGATGGCCGGACCCAGCCTTCGGCCTGGCCGCTCGCCAGCAAGTCCGCGAGATCCGCGCGCATCTTCCGGTCGAGCCCGACGATATCGGGGCGGCGCTCGGCATCGCGCGCGAGTTCGAGCCAGCTGTCGACACCCAGGCCGTCATCGCCCTGCGCCAGCATCCCGGTCAGTTCGTCGGCCGTGATGTTGGCCAGCCAACGCAACCCGTCCTTGCTGAGGATGCGATCGAAGTCCTGCGTATAACGCTCGACCTCGACCGCGATGATCGCGTCGATCATCTCGCGCTTGTCGGCGAAATACCGGAACACCGCGCCCGCGCTCATGTCGGCCGCCGCACAGATATCTTCCGTACGCGCGCCGTGGAACCCCTTTGCCTTGAAGACCCGGGCGGCCGCGGTGAGGATCTGCTCGCGGCGTTGCTGGTGAAGGTTTTCGTTTCGTGTGCGCGCCATGCTTCCCGAAATAACCGGACTAAATCGTCGCATTATAGGGAAGGTACCTGTCGGGATCAAATCCGGCGCCGCCGTTGCAGGTCGCGGTCCCGCGAGAGATCGTCACGCCCGGGGCGACACGATTCAGCGATCGCGACACATTCTCACAAAGATGCGCAGACCTCGACACTACGGCACGTAAACGATCTGTAATATTTGGAAATGATTCGCATTGACGCCGTGCGCCGACGTCAACGCGCAATCCCGGGCCGGAAACGCGGCACCGCGTTCGCGCCATGGCTTCCATCAGATCGAGTCCGGCATTTCATCAGTATTCCTCTTAAATGACGGATCGATAAAAAAAGTGGCATCGTGATGAACATTCTGTACACCAACTTCCACGGCGATTACGGCGGCGGCCAGGACACCTACGTCCGCGATCTCGCCGTCGCGATGAGCCGCCATCACCGCGTGACCGTGGCGTCGCCGGAAGGCAGCCGCCTGTCGCGACTGCTGAAGGACAGTCCCCGCGTGGCGATCTTCGACATGGAATTCAAGCCGCGCTGGAACCAGCTGTGCCGGGAGATTCTCAGGCTGCGCCAGCGGATCGCCGCCGAGCGCTTCGATGTGATCCACGTGAACGGGTCCGCCGATCATCGGCAGGTGATGCTGGCGCTGCTCGGCTGCCGGTATCGGCCAGCGGTCGTGCTGACCAAGCACAACACCTATCGCGCCGACAGCTTCGGCAACCTGCTGCGCGCCCGGCTGGCCACCGACCACACGATCGCGGTCAGCGACTACGTCGCCAGCATGCTCGCGCTGCGCTCGCCGTACGGCAACGTCACGGTCGTCAAGCACGGCGTGCGCCGGCCCGCTGCCGAACGACTCGCGGCCGACGAGATCCGCCGCCGCAAGATCGCGCTGTTCGGCACGTCCGGCGCGGATGCGATCGTGCTGGGCAGCAGCGCCGGCACCGCGCCCGAAAAAGGCTGGATGGACCTGATCGCCGCGCTCGGCCGCCTGCCCGAAACCGAGCGCGAGCGGTTTCGCGTGCTGCTGGTCGGCGCGGAGCCGTCCGGCGAGCAGCGCGCGCAACTCGCGCGGCATGGCATGGCGTCGCGCACCGCGTTCACCGGGCGCCTCGACGATGTGCGGGCGCCGTTCTCGATCATCGACGTGTCGTTCGTGCTGTCGTACCACGAGAGCCTGTCGTATGCGTGCCGCGAAGCGATGTCGCTCGGCTGCCCCGCGATCGTGACGCGCGTGGGCGGGCTGCCCGAAAACGTCGAACCGGGCGTGGACGGCTGGGTCGTCCCGCCGCGCGAGCCCGCGGCAATCGAAGCGATCCTGCGCGCGATCGTGCAGGAGCCCGGCTGCATCCGTGCGATGGGGCGCAGCGCGCGGCTGAAAGGCAAGCGCGAATTCTCGTTCGACGCGTTCGTCGACGCGACCTTGTCCGTCTATCACAAATCGATTCGACACAACCCCTATCGCTGGGTGACCTCCTTGAGATCCACGAAATGGCAATGAATATCTGGAAGAAGTACTGGGACCTGCGCACGCAGGAATGTCCGTGCGACGTGCACTTCGTCGAATGGCTGGAATCCGTGCGCCTCAAGGGCATCCGCATCTATCACTTCGGTACCGGCGGGCATCACCATGTCGGCGTCGAATGCGCACGGCCGCATCTGAACAACACCGTCTTCGGCGTGACGGCATCGCCGAAGGAATACAAGTCGTACGTCGATCTCGTCACGCGGCAGCCCGAGGTGAGCAAGACCTACCTCGCGTATTTCGGCGACATCTATACGAGCAATTCGAACCTGCTGCCGACGTTCGACGTCGTCACGCTGTTTCATCTGTGCGAATTCCGCGACGAAGCGAACAGCCGCTATGGCGCGAAGACCGACGAAGCGGTGCTCGACCTGTTCGCGCGCCATACCGCGCCCAATGGCCATCTACTGTTCTACAAGGGCTCGTCGGCCTACCGGAAGGCCGAGCCGATCATCGCGCAATGGGCCGCTCGTGCCGATTTCGCCGAGGTCGGCGACTTCAAGACCCTGCGGATTTTCCGCAAGGCCGCGTAATGCCGCTTTCCTGCGATCCGCCCGATGCTTGCGCGCACTCCACGCTATCCGATCCTGATGTATCACCAGATCCGCCCGCTGCCGCCGCCGACCGACCGGCTGCGCAGCCTGAGCGTCGCCCCCGACGCGTTCCGCCGCCAGATGACGCTGTTCCGGCAGCTCGGCTACCGCGGCCTGAGCGTGCGCGAACTGCAGCCGTACCTGCGCGGGGAGCGGCAGGGCAAGGTCTTCGGTATTTCGTTCGACGACGGCTTTCTCAACGTGCTGACGCATGCGATGCCCGTGCTGGACGCACTCGGATTCACCGCGACCTGCTACTTCGTCGCCGGACGGTTCGGCGGCGCGAACGACTGGGATGCTGGCGCGCCGACCACGCGCTCGCCGCTGATGACCTGCGAGGACATGCTCGCGTGGCGCGATCACGGCCATGAAATCGGCTCGCATACGCTCGATCACGTCGCGCTGTCGTATGTGCCGGCGCCTGTTTCGGACTTTCAGCTTACCGAATCGAAGCGGCAACTCGAAATGCTGAGCGGGCAATGCGTCGAATCGTTCTGCTATCCGTACGGTGATCTCGACGCGCGCGTGCGCGATCAAGTCATCGCTGCCGGTTACGGCAACGCGACGACGACCCGGCGCGGATGCGCCGGTGCGACCGACGATCCGTTTCTGTTGCCGCGCATCCCGGTGGCGGGCGGGGTCGGGGCCGTGAGGCTGTGGTTCAAGTGCATGAAGGGGCGAATGGCCGCGTGCCGATAAGCGCTTGAGCAGACCGACTGGACGGGCCGGTCTCACCCCGATCCAATCCCCATCGCCTTCGGTGACGCAATTTCCGACCGATTGAAGATCAATGACAAGTATCCGGCCCTGCTCGAGGCATCAGTATGCGACGTAAGGCGCAGACCCGCCTTCCGCCGAACGATCCAGACCAAAATAGATTGTCCGACCGTAAAAATAGGGCAGCCCGAGATCTAGCCAGGATGACGATCCGAAGTGACCCGCGACGTCATTGAATGCATATGTCGAACTCCTCGAGAACAACGTATCTGCGTTTGCAACGGACAGGGAAATCATGCTCACCGTGCCGTCGAGCCCAACCAGGGTCGCGGCATAAGTGGTCGTCGTTGACGGGCAATAGAATTGCGTGTTCCTGGTACACGTAATCTGCGACGAGTCATCGAAGAAATTCGCATTTGATCCGGTATCGAAGAACGCGGTGACCTTTCTGGAAAGGAATGCTCCCGGCACATCACCCGTCGTCGTCGACATCAGCTTCGTGGTGGCACCGAATGCATTGTTGCTTTGCGTGCCGATGCCAAAAATCAACGAGCCCGTCGCGCTTTCCCGACCGTCTTCTGAAATCTGCGGCATTTGTACAATCACGCCGTTGTTGTCTACGGCAAATTGACCGACAGGATTGCTGATCTGTTGCGATAGCGGCACGGTGACTTGTTCGCAACTCGAGTTTCCGTCCGCGCACGCGTAGTAGTTGCTCAACGACGCGACCTTCACACAGGGTGCGCCGCAATCATAGGGCGCCGGGCCAATTCCAAGAATGCCGTTTGCACCAAGCGCCGTGGCCGAGTTCGCCGATTCATTCCCGTTTGTACAGGAACTTGGCACGTTATCCGTTCCGAGATCGCCGATGATCTGCACCGGCAAGGAACGCGCACGTTCATCGCCAATGGCAAGGTCGATCGTTCGAACCGTGCCCCACGTATAACTCGAAACGAACTTGCCGCACTCGGAAAGCGTCGCTCCGTCGCTCGTGGTTGTTTTAGGCAGACTGTCGATAACGCTCGGAATGGCATCACGTACGATCCGCAAGCCATACGATGCCGTGTCGACGAGCACATTGGACACCACCTGGCAACTTGACGTTCCGGGCGCACAAATCTTGATGTTGACGGTCGGAATGTTGACGACGCGTGCAACGCCTCGCGCAACCGTAATGATGGCGGTATTCCCGGTGTTGCCGTCCGATGTGCCAGAACTACTGGCGCCCGTTTCGCCGGAACCGGAATCGCCGCCGCCGCACGCGACCAGGAAAGCTGTCGAAACGATCATCAAGCTGAATATGCCGAACCACCGGACGACCGTACGAAAAATGCTCATGATCATTTTCATCGGAGTTACAGGATATCGTTACCGGTCAGGCCGGACGGAAGCGCGGGCGGCAACCAGGCTTGCCCGGAAAATGCGCCCATGTGCCCTCCTGTCTTGATCACGAGATTGCGCGTCGAAACAGATACCGGCGTACGCCAGCCACGACTTGCATGCGCGGCTTCCACGCCCGCCCTGTAATCGCGAAGATAATTGCCGAACACCGACGCGAGATCGGGAACCGTCGGCCCTTGCCACGCGACGCCGAAGACGATTCCGTCGCCCGATGTGTATTCGCGGATCACGGTTCCAGATTCGAGCGTGGATTCACGGACGATGTACACGGCTGGACTCGCCGTCAGGCCATCGGCCGCCCGATTCGCAGGCCGCATCACACGCACTTTCGCGGCATGATCGGCGGCGGCCAGCGATATCGGTGCGCCGCCCAGTTCGGCATGCGCATGGGGCGCTGCCCATCCCGCGATGAGCGCGGCGGCGTAAACACAGTTAATCGACCTCACCTCTCCCTCCCCGTACATGGACGCCCCCGGCTTGCCAAGCTCTCAGTACGTGACGACGCGAGGTAAAGATTGCACCCGTACATTCGGACTCTGATTGTGGCCTTCGGCCACGGTCCCTGATGGGATGTGCTGGTTGGCGCCGCAATCGGGTAATCGCACTCGAAGTGCCTGGGGAGACGCGGGCTTAGCCAACCACGGTCTAACCTGTTTGCCATCACTGCCTGATCGCTCGTGCAATCGGTGGAGTTCTGCCTGCTGCCATGAAGCCTTCTGTTGCTCTTCCTGCAAGCTGATCCGATCACGCTGCGGCGTGATCGGATCGGAATTCACTATCGCGTGCCAACAGCGCCCATACGATACGGGCGTTCTTGTTGGCCAGTGCAACGACTGCCACATTCTTGTTACGTCGGGCGATGAGTTTGTGCAGCCACTGGTGCGCCTGCAGCTTGTGCTCCGCATGTCGGATCACCGCCCGCGCTCCATGAATGAGCAACGTGCGCAAATACGTGTCCCCTCGCTTGCTAATGCCCTGCAGGTTCGTCTTGCCGCCGCTCGAGTGCTGTTTGGGCACCAGCCCGAGCCACGCTGCCAATTGCCTGCCGTTTGTAAAGTTCTTGGCATCACCGATCGATGCCACCAGCGCGCTCGCCGTAATCGGCCCAATGCCTGGAATGCGCTCCAACTTCCGCGACAGCGCATTGGCACGGTGCCATGCTTGAATCTGGGCCTCCAACTCGCCGACCTGCCGGTCCAACTCCTTCAGATGGTCGAGCAAGCGATGGATCAATTCGCGAAACGTGCCTGGCAACTGGTCCGTCTCCTGTTCCAGCAACGCCGGCACAAGCTCGAAGAGGCGCACGATGCCTTGCGGCACGACCAAGCCAAACTCGCCCAATAGCCCCCGAATCTGATTGGCCTGCGCGGTCCGAGCCTTGACGAACCCTTGCCGAACACGATGCTGCGCGAGCACCGCTTGTTGCTCGACATGCTTGAGCGGTACGAATCGCATGTTCGGCCGGCTGACCGCTTCGCAGATGGCTTCCGCGTCAGCCGCATCGTGCTTGTTGGTCTTTACATACGGCTTCACGAATTGGGGAGCCATCAACTTCACGGTGTGCCCGAGCGTCTGGAGCTTGCGCGCCCAGTAGTGGGCGCTGCCACACGCTTCCATACCGATCAGGCACGCAGGCAGATTCGCGAAGAAGGTCACCATTTGACTGCGCTTGAGCTGCCTCTTCAGCACCGCCTTGCCTCGAACATCTACGCCGTGAACTTGGAATACGTTCTTTGCCAGATCGATGCCTATCGTCGTAATCTGCATGATGACGCTCCCCTCGGTTCAAGTGGTTGCTCGACACTTCCACTTTGGCACATTGATGCCGTTACGAGTGGGGGCGTCCATCCCATTGGGTAACACCCGCGTAAGACGGTTCGGGGCGCCCCCGCTGCGAGATCGCTCCCTTGGGATCAAGTCACCCCCAACGCCGTCGTCGCCGAGAGCGGTAACCACGCCCCGTGGGGGCCGGCCACAACATTTTGTGACATTAAACTCAATACTGATATTTTTGTCACTTATGCCGATAGAGCGCGTGCTCGAACATTCCTAACGTCGGTGTCACATTCATCATCGGCACCACGTGGGTCATATCCATCGTTCGGGTTAGTCCTCCTCAATGTTCCGGCCGCACTCGGCGCATGTCGCGAGCAACGATCACGAGACGTCCGCGGTCAGGCCATGCGCCGCTGAAACTCGACGGCGATCGTCACGTCGCCCGCAGGGCGGCACTGCAACATGCGTGCGACGTGTCCTGACCGATGCGGTTCAGAAGCGGTATCCGACCGACAGGAACGTCACGATCGGATTGACCCGGAATTTGCTGGTGCTCGTGATCGTGCCGACGGATGACCGGGTAGTGAGCGTGGCGCGTGTCGATACCCACGAATACGCCACCGACGCGTTGATCGACCAGTGAGAATCGATGTTGTAGGTCAGGCCGCCGTTGACGACGGGCGCGAAGGAATTGCTGAGTGACACGGATGTCGGCCCCTCGAGCGCTGTCCCGACGGTCGGCGAGAAATAGATCTGGCCGGTGGAAACGGGGTTGCTGAGCTTGATGTTGCTGAACCACGTGTAGGTGACGCCGGCGCCCAGATACGGCCTGAACCGTGCATTCGGCTGGCCGAAGTAGTAGTTGAAGATGATCGCCGGACTCCAGGCCCGCGCGGTCCCCAGCTCGCCGAAACCGCTGAGCGTACCTGCGCCGTTCAAGTGCCATGTCGGCGGAAAACCCATGACCGTCGTCGCCGCGATATGGTCGGTCAGGAAGTACGCCGCGGTCAGTCCGAACGTATCGCCGCTTGCGATCTCCCCACCGCTGCCGGTCATCACTTGTGACTGGCCGAGCGCATTGACGGTCAGCGGATCAGCCGACCCCTGCGGCGCGAAATGGGACCAGCCGGCATTGACCACCCACTGACCGGCTGATTGAGCATGCGCGCCAGAGATGGCCGCGACCAGTACGACGGTTCCTGCGCTGATTCGCTTCATGATTGTCTCCAGATTTTGGACAAGAAAAATCCCGCTTTTATTCACTTCGTATTCCGAATTTATTTGCTTACTTCAACCCCAAACGCTCCGAGCATCGACAATCAGTGATGTTCGGGTTCGACAGAAGTCGAAAAGGCAAACGGGAAGCGCCCCAGCACCGTATTGGTCTTCTCTATCTGCGCGCGATCGCTCAGCGCCACATGCAACGCGAGCCCGCGCGACGGGTCGTCCACCATGCTCACCCGCGCACCCTCGACGCCGGCATCCTTCAGCGCGGAGATCAGCGCGTCGAACGTCTCCCATCGTTTGAGTTCGGGCTTGAAGATCTTGCCGACCGCCGTGAGCGGCATCGCATCGACGATATGAATCCGCTTCGGAATCGCGGCGCGCTCGCCGATCGAGCTGCGTATGAACGTGTCGAGCTCCGTCTCGGTTGCCGTTGCGCCGGCTTTCAACTGCACGTAGGCGACCGGCAGCTCGCCTGCATGCACGTCGGGACGTCCGACCGCTGCGGCGATCTGCACTGCCGGGTGGCGGTGCAGCGGTTCTTCGATCGTCGCCGGATCGATGTTGTGCCCGCCCCGGATGATGAGCTCCTTGCGGCGCCCCGTGAGCCAAAAGTATCCCTGCGCATCGCGCCGCGCGAGATCCCCGGTGTTGAGCCACTGCCGGCCGTCGCCGAGATCGAGCCACAGGCTCTTGTTCTGATCTTCCTGAAGATAGCCCGCGAACACGTTCGGCCCGGAAATCGTCAGCACACCGACTTCGTTCTCGACGCAATCGCGCACGTAGCGGCCGGCGTCGTCGAGCATCACCGCCTTCATCATCTGGCCAGGGATGCGCAAACCGATCGAACCGAGACGCCGTTCGCCGCCTGGCGGATTGACGCTGCTCACGCATGCGCCCTCGGTGAGCCCGTAACCTTCGAGAATCCGGACCCCGGTGCGATCCTGGAACGTGCGGAATACTTCCACGGGCATCGGCGCGGCGCCGCAGAGCCCATACTCGAGCGAGTCGATATTCCGACCGTCGACGGGCACGTCGAGCAATGCCGAATACAAGGTCGGCACCGCGCTGAAGAAGTTGATCCTGTGGTGCTCGACGATTTCCCAGAATCGTTTGACGACGCCGTCGCCGCGATAGCCCTGTGGCGTGCCCAGCACCACATGTGCGCCGCGCGAGAACGGCACCAGGCCCGTTGCCAGCACGGCATTGACATGGAACAGCGGCAGTCCGCAGAAAACGGTCTTCCCCGGACCCATCCCGGCGCCGACGACCTGCCCGACGCTCCACGCATTGGCCACCTCGTTGCCGTGCCGGCGAATCGCGATTTTCGGCAATCCCGTCGTGCCGCCCGTGCAGAAGTAGGACGATATGTCGTCGGCTTCGAAACGCCGGGGGATCAGCAGCGAATCGCCGGATTCACGCGACATCGCACGGTCGAAATCGTGGATCTCGATGTGGCGCGGAACGGCGCCGCGCACGCCCGCGCGCCCGTGCAACCGCTTGCATTCGCGACGCTGCATCGCGCGTGCGGCCATTCGGCGCCACCCCTGCACGCGCTCGGCCAGATCGATCAGGACGAGGCTTTGCAGCGACGGCACCTGGCTCAGGACGGGATGGATCTTCGACCAGATATCCGTTCCCGGAAAGGGTGCCAGCGTCACCAGCACTTTTGCGTTTGCGGCCTTGAGCAGCGATGCGATCGCCGGTCCCTCCAGCAACGGATTGATTGCGCATACGATCCCGGCCGCTTCGCCGCCCCAGATGACGAAATGCGTCTCCGGCAAGTTCGGCAGCACGTAGGCGACCACCGAGTGGCGATCGATGCCCAGGCGCGAAAACAGGTTCGCGGCGCGGGTGATATCCCGCAGAAGCGCCGAATAGGTCCAGCGCAATGGCTTGCGATGATCGTCCGCGCGCAGGAAAAACGACAAGGCCGGCGCGCTCGGGTCGATCGCCGCACCGCGGCCGATCATCTCGTAAGTGCTGGCCGGGAGGTCGTCGGGCGGCCCCTGGTTTTCGATCCGAAGCACGTCCGCTTCGGTTGCGATGGCGTTCATGCGCGCTCGTCCACGATTCGGTTGCGTTGCACACCGAGGTCGATCGCCCCGTCCCTGCTCCGGATCCGTGCTTCGACCAGATCCCCGGCCTTCAGGTACTGCGGGCGCGCGACCTGAACCTTCGTGAACATCCGCCACTTCATGTGCTCCGGCAGCAACGCGGCAATCCGTTGCTTCGCCGGCGACGGAATGCTGAGCGCGCATCCGGACGGCGTGCCCGTTGCAAGCAAGTCACCGGCGTTCAGATCGTGAACACCCGAAAGCTCCGTGAGCGTTTCGGCCGGACCGTATACGAGGTTCCCGGTCGAATCGCTCTGCCGCACTTCCCCGTTCACGGTCAGTGTCAGTGTCAGCGCGCGCAGCCGCGCGATATCGCTGGCCTCCAGCAGGCACAGATACGGCCCGACCGGCCCGAACGTCCGATAGCTTTTTCCCTTGTAAAACTGCATTTGGGGAATCTGGATATCGCGTGCGGAATAGTCGTTGACGATCACGAGGCCGGCCACGTACTCGTGCAGGTTCTTGTCCGTGATGGCTTGCCGGGACGTGATATCGCGGCGAAGCACGAGCCCCAGTTCGATCTCGTAGTCCAGAAACCGCACATGTTGCGGCCGGATGACGTCGGAATCGGCGGCGACGATGCAGCTCGTCGCCTTCGTGAAGATCATGTTGAATGACTTCGCATCCGGGTTCATGCCGGACTCGATCATGTGCTGACGATAGTTCGCGCCCTGGCAAACGAACCGTTGATTGCGCGTGACCGGCGACAGCCACTCGACGTCCGACTCGGAAATCGTTTCTCCACCGAGCGCGGCGAGTTCATCGATCCGATGGGCTCGCACGAATTCGCCAGTGGTCGAGTAGTCGCCCGGTATCGGTGTGATCCGGTGATGCCTCACCACGCCCCATTGGGCGCGCCCCTGATGCCGGTAGTGCAAGACGTGCAATGCCATGAAGATGCCTCGAACAGGTCTGAGTGAAGATGAAGGTCACGCAAACAGCTTCGCGAGCGTGCGCAGCTTCGCGAACGTGACGTCCGGACTGGTCCGGAGGTTTCGGATGAGCGATGCGATGCTCGCCGCGGTGATCTTCGGTTTGGTGAAGCTGCGCGGCATCCGCGGGCCCCACTGCGACATCGCTTCACGGCTGACTTCGTGGATGCCCGTCGCCACGTCCGCCGTGAACATGTCCCCATCGCAATAGTGTTCGTGCTTGTCGCCCCACGGGTCCTGCCAATAGTCGAAGACCTGGCTTCCGAGAATGTGGCGCCCCATTCCCCATGCGTGCGTCCATCCTCTTTCGCTCAGCACACGCTGCCCGACCCCCACGGCATCCGCGTCAACCAGCTCGAATGCCGAGTGGCTGTATAGCGCTGCGAATCCCTGTGCCAATGCCAGGGTATGGTGATCGGCGGGTGTCGCCCCGCGATCGAGTCGCAGGAACGCGACGGCGGGCGAGCCATCCGGCAACACCTGAACGTCGCTCGGGATGAAGCCGAAGTGAGACGTGTACCACGCGCAGGTCGCCTGGAAATCGGCGAGTTCGAGCACGACATGACCGAGGCGAATCACTTCCGGCACTTCCAGCGGCGGACGCTGGGTATCGTTCACGCGAACGATGGAATCGGGCGAGTTGAACGGTAACGCCGACCGGTGCGGCAGGGCGCCGGCCCGCGCTTGTCCCGCGACTGCGTCGACACGAAAACCCGACGGATCGACGAGCGTGACGCGATGCCCGCCACCGGGCCACGGCGACGGCTCCACGTCCGACGCGCCCGGTACGTCGGCAAGCTTTCGCAGTGCATCGATGCCGTCGACTTCGAGCCCGAAGCCGACGAAGCTGTTTTTTTCAGCCCGCCGGACGACGTAGCAGAACGGCGTGGCGGCCGTGCCCCGAAGGAACAGATGGTCGCCGTCACGGGATACCGTCCGCAGGCCGAAATCGTTGAGAAATCGTTCGGCCCGTTCGAGATCGGGACGCTCGAACATCAGATAGGAAAGCGCCCGGGCCTTCGTCGTCGGCTGGGGGCTCCGTGCGGGTTGTGCAGTAGTGAGCTTCATGGGGGCCTCAGGTGATCGGCTGGGCAATGTGATCAGTCAGCGACGACAACGACGTGCGCGCACCAAGCAATCGCAGGGATTCGAGAACGAGACGGGTCGAATCGGCTACCGGGCCTTCGTGCAGGACCGTTTTGTCCGGCCGAATCACGGCCGCCCAGCCAAACCGCACGACACCCGGCATGAACGTACCGTCCAGGTCTTCCCATCCGTCGTTGTCGATGCGATGAAGGCGTTGCCCGCGGTGCACGACCCGCACCACGACGCCCCCCGCCGCAATGAACGCGGCTCGCGCGCCGGCGTCGAGTTCGACGCCTGGGTCCCGTCCGAATCCGATCAACGCGAGACCGCTACCGAACACGTCGTCGCTCAGGCGGATCGCGCCATCGTGCTTGCGCAGCCATCCCTGCGGCAGCGCCGCGCCGCGTACGAGCCGCGTGGATGAATGGCCGGGGACGAACAGACCGCTCCGGAACGCATTCTTCGGCTTGATTCCGAGCTCGTCGAAGTGATTCCGCAGCGGCGGAACGAGCCGTGTCAATCGCATCAGACCATGCGTGAACAACGCGATCCCGGCATTTCGCGGCATCACGAGCTTGCCCATGAATTTCGCGACGCCGATCATCGCCTTCGCGTGCGGCCGGCGTTCCCTATCGTAGGAGTCCAGAATTTTCTGGGTTGCGTGGCCTTTGACGACCCACGCCAGTTTCCAGCCGAGATTTGCGGCATCGCGCAGACCGGCGACGAGCCCCTGGCCAGCGAACGGCGGAGTGATATGAGCGGCGTCGCCTGCAAGAAAAACGCGTCCTTTGCTGAAGGCCCTGACGGTTCGGGCATGAAAGCGGTACACGGCCTTGCGTTCGATCACGATGTCCTCGATGCCGCCCCACGGCGCGAGCAGCTCGCGGATGCGTTCGTCGGATTCCATTTCCTCTCGCGTCTCGCCGGGATGGAGCATGAATTCCCAACGCTCACGCCCACCGGGAGCGGTCATATGAGGCGTCGGCCGCCGGTGGTCACAGATGAACTCGACATGGTCGATGGGTCGGCGCACGTTTCGCGCGTCGACGATCAACCAGTCTTCCGCGAACGTCTTGCCCTTGAAATCCTGTCCGATCAACTGGCGCACGATCGAGCTGGCACCATCGGCACCGACGACGTAGCGAGCGCGCACGACGTGCCGCGCGCCCTGCCCGCCGTCGAGCGTGGCGGCGAGGTGATCGGCGTGCTCGTCGAGCGAGACGAGCGTCACACCCAGCGCCATTCGGGCGGTGCGGTGCGCGGCCAGTCGGGCACGCAAGCATCGCTCCAGGTCCGGTTGATAGAACGTCACGAGCTTCGGATGGCCATCCACGCTCCCCAGCGTATTGATGCGCCCGAACTCGCCGAACCAGGGAGAGCGCATCCGGACGTACGGGATCGCCACCGTATCGAGGTCGGCTTCGCTCACCCCGATGTACTGCAGGATGCGAAGCGCGTCGTTGTCGAGCGCGATCGCACGCGGCGCCATGAAGATCTCCGCCGCCCGGTCGACGACAAGCACACGCACGCCATCCCGGCCAAGAAGCGCGCCGATCGCCGCGCCGACGGGGCCGCAGCCCACCACAAGCACGTCTACATCCGATGGCAAGTCGCGGCCGCTGGCACAGCTCGCGTTGTCGTTGCCTTCATGGACGCCCGGCTCGCACGTCAGTTTTGTCTCCACCACCGTTCTGCCTCCAATTCTTCGGACTGGCCGCTGCAGGCCGTCTCGATGACATTAGAGTCATAACTGATAACTTTGTCAATTTTGACGTTCGAACGTATACTCGAACATCGAACCCATGCGCATGCCGATGCCCAACACTACCTCCCGTCGCACCAGAACACCGTCGCCGGCCGCCCCGAACGGGCAAGCGCCGTCGAGCCCCGAGGTTCGTGAGCCGCGAGGCGCGCGCCGAAAGCGCGAGACGCGGGCGCGCCTGCTGGACGCCGCCTTCGTACTCATGGCGCAAAAGGGGATGGAAGGCGTCGCGATCAATGAAATCACGGAAGCCGCGGACGTGGGCTTCGGGTCGTTCTACAACCACTTCGAATCGAAAGAAGCGATTCATGCCGCGGTTCTGGAAATCGTGTTCGAGGAGTTCGCGGATACCCTGGACCGTATCGCAGGCAGCCTCACCGACCCGGCCGAGATCATTTCCGTGTCGCTGCGCCATACATTGCTGCGAGCCAGAAGCGAGCCGGTCTGGGGACAATTTCTCCTGCGCGAAGGGTTGTCCATGCGAGCGCTCAGCCGCGGCCTCGGACCGCGGTTGTTGAGGGATATTCAGAAAGGCATCCTCGCGGGGAGATTCTCGGCCAGTGACCCGCTGATGAGCGTGATCACGGTCGGGGGCGCGGTACTGACCGCCATTGCGATCGAGCTCCGATTCGATGCGGACGAGAAGCCGGTTACCGACATGTTGAACATGATCGGGTACAGTCAGAACGGCTTTGCCGAGCGGGCAGCTTCATCCCTGTTGCAGACCTTGGGTGTGCCGCGAACTGAAGCGACAGAGATTGCGAATCGCCCATTGCCGCCCGCCGTGACGTCTGCGCCCGAGGAGTCGCCGGAGCGCTAGCGATCTATCGTTCGTCTGGGATAGGTAGAACCCTGCCGGGTACCTGCGTAGCGCTGACGGCCGTCGTCACCCTGTGCCGGCTGCGCAGCGCGGGGGCATGCAGGCTCATGACCTCGCCGACGGCAGGGCAGCGGCGGAAGCCTCTTTGATTGTTTGACGCTCGTCCGCCCGTTGCGGGCGCTCGGAGAAGATGTCTCGGGTCGCCTTGACGAACCAGGGAACACATCCGGAATCAGTCGACCTGCCCGACCGCTGCCCCCTGCGCCAGCCGTCTTTTGACGCCCACGAACGCCACGCCGGCCAGCGCAATGGAGCCACCGTAGAACAGCAGTGCCGTCACGTCCGTTCCGAGCCGGGAGAACACGAACCCGACCGCCAGCATGCCCAATCCGAGGCCGGTGCGCTCGGCAACGTACGAGATACCGATCACGCGATCGCGCGACGCGGCCGGCGTCGATTGCAGGAGCGAATAGTAGATCGTCTCCGTGGCGGCGTCGAAAATGCCCGCCAGCAAGACGAAGCCCAACATCCCCGACATGCCACGCACCTCGAAGACGCCGAGGAAGCACGCGAAGGTCAGGATCAGCAACGCGATGAAATACGGCTCGAGTGGCTGGTGACGCGATTCGAGACGCTCCAGCAAGCGCGGCGTCACTGCCGCGGAAACGAGCCGTCCGACGCCCCACACCGCCATCAGCCAGCCGTACAGAAACGCGGGCTGATTCGGGTCGAACAGCTGCGACCTGATCGGGAAGCCGACATTGTGCGTACCCGAGCCGAACGCTTCGACGAAGCGCGCGCAGATCACCAGCATCACGATGACCGACAGATAACGCGCCCCGCGCGGCAGTGCACCGGCCTCGGCCGCAGCGTGTGTCTCCTCGGCCGGTCGATGCCGGCGCGGCATGTTGCCCACCAGCATCAGAAATGCGATGGCGGAGATCGCGAACGTGATCGAATCGATCAGGAATACGCTCTTGTAGGCCAGGTACTGCGTAATCACCGATGCGAGCAGGCTACCGCCGACCACCGACACCCCATCGGTCGCACTGAGGACCGCATTGAAACGATGCCGCCCCTCCTGCCCGACCATTTCCGGCACCTCGGACATGATGGACACCCGGTAGATCCCCTGGAAAAGGCCGATGAAGAACGGCACGAAATAGATGAGCGACGCGTCGGCGGCACGCGACGACATCGCCAGCACGCCGATCGCCAGTGCACTGCCCGCTTCCGCGGCGAAGATCAGGGTACGGCGGGAGAACCGGCTCAGCCGCGGCACCGCGGCGCCGCCCGCGACCGCACCCAGCAGGCGCGACGCCATCGTCAAGCCGAGCAGCGCGGCGGAGCCCGTGACCTCGAGCGCATAGGTCGCCAGAACGATGCTGATCATCGTCGAACTGATGTCCGAGATCGTCTTGAACGACAACCAGACGTACAACTGCGCCAACGAAGACGAAGCGCGTTTTTCTAGAACCAGCTCGGATTTCATGGCAGCTCATCTCGCTGAGGAAAAGGAAATCAGCAACATGTCCCGGAACGCGAGTTCGTCCGGGTTGGCTTGCTGAACAGCATTGGCACTGTGGTACAGCACGGCATCGTTCACGATCACGGTATCGAGGAAATCCGTCAGCGGCCGTGCGAACAAGGGAACGGTGGAAACTTTCGACGCGTGGATCTCCGATACGACCGGCCGGATATTGCGACTGTCGATGAAATGCATGAAGACCCATTCCAACCCGTCCTGGTGAATCCCCGATGTGGTCGGACTGACCTCACCTTGTTCCGCAATGATCCGGAACAGATGGACATCGATCTTGTACTCCCACCCCGCAACCAGCCGCTCCCCCAGGATAGCGATGTCGACGTCCAGCAACTGGCGGAGAATCGCACTTTCTATGAAGGAGTCCTCGGCATAGGTCAAGCGATTGACGCCCGACACGTAGTCCACATCGTAGGTCGCGGTTGGCTCGAAATTCGTGTTCCGGTCAATTTCCAACGGTTGGCCCGGCTTGAAGCGATACAGCAGGAAGCGCCGTTCGCGTCGCGTGTAGCGCTTATAGTTCTCGTCGACGACAAGGCGCTCCCAGTGGCGCTTGAACGCAACGACCTCGTCATCATCGCAGCGGATCACGCCGTGGAAGCGTGGTGCATGGCAATAGCCGTTGCGATTCAACGCGTCAATGATGGTATCGATGGACATCGTGTCTCCCGTGAGTCGGGCCATTCGTTCAGGAAACGATTTCCGGCTCGAGATCGCGAACGATCCGGTCATAGAGATCGATCGCATGATCGCGCCCATTCACTGCCGCCCAGCCCTTCAGCAGATAATTTTCCTCGATGTCCGCCCGGACCTCGCTACCGACCGGGCAGGCGACCTTGCATTCGATGATCGCCGGATCGCCGACGACGGAATCGAGCCCGCGGATTCCGTTGAATGTTCCGCTAGCCTCTGGAAACAGCGCGAACATCGAGTAATGCTGGCGCCCGTCCGCCGCGCGTTCGCAGGCGCTTCGCAAGCGTTCGTGCAGCCCGGAAGCCCGTGTCAGCATCAGCAGATAGAGCTCGTACGGGTCGAGGCCCGCGATGTCCTTGAGCGCCGCGTTCACATAAAGGCCGCCGAGCCGCGGATTGATCTCGATGACGATCGGGCCGGTCGGCGACAGACGGAACTCGAGGTGGACGATCGCGTTGCGCAGGCCGATCGCTTCGAGACAATCGATCGCATACCGATTGATCTCGGCAATCGCGGGCGCCGGAAAGGACACCGGCGGCGAGATCAGCAGGTTTTCCAGCACCGTGCCGCGCTTCTCCGTCAGGATCAGCTTTTCGTTGATCAGCACCGGATAAACCTGATCGTCGACGATCACGCATTCGACGCTGCCTTCGACGCCGTCGATGTACTGTTCAAGCAGAATGCTCTTGCCCGGCTCATAGTGAACCGGGGCGCCGTCACGGGCGTGGACGTCGTGCGGCATGCCGTAGTAGTCCGAAACCACTGCCTGACCATGTTGCGCGGTGAATCGCTGATAGTGATCGCGCAATTCGTTCCAGTCGCGACACTTCGCGGTAAAGGCTGAGCCCGCGCCGTAAGGCGGTTTCGCGATCAGCGGATAGCCCACTGTGTCGGCGGCTTCTCGCAATGCGTCGACATCGCTGCACATTGCGTGTCGAATCGACCGTACCCCCCGTTCCTCCAGCGCCGCACGCATCAGGAATTTGTTGTTGCAGGCGGCGACGGCCGCCGACGGAGAATGGACTCGGCCGGTCATCCGGCAAATCTCGGCGACCACCGCGCCCACTTCCCCATAGGCCGACGCCTGCCCCGCATAGCAAAAGACGGCCTTCACTTCATAGTGCGCGTCCAGACGCTCGAGCAATCTCAGCAGCGACTCGACGGAAAGCGAATCGAGCCACCACGTGTCGTCGCGCGCCGCGCGTGCATCGCCGTCCGTCGGCACGTGCCGGCGCACGACGGCCGTCAGGCACGCGAGACCCATCTTGCGAGCGACCTCGAAGTGATAATCCCGATAGCTGGTCAACGACAGCAAGGAGCCCTCGATTTGCACAAACAAAACCGCGTCTTGTCGCATGTTTTCACCTGGATGAGAAATCAGTCCGCACACCGCTCAGCGCCCGTTCAGTTGTCGATCCAGTCGCACGTTTCGCCCTGCCAGTTGACGAACCGGTAGATGCGTTGTTCGCCGGTTTCTACAAACTGCGGGATGTCGCCCTGGCCTTCGAACAGCGGCACCGTAAACTTTCCTTTCGCATGAGGCAGCACATACTCGGGCATCGCAACGTTCGAAACGCGCCGCTTCAGTCGGTTCATGATGCGGATGGCGTCGCGGATCGAGGCCTTGTAGACCGACGCGCCCGGCGAAAACGGCATGAAGTGATACAGGTAGTACGGTTTGACGCCGCGGCGATACAGTTCGATGAAGAGCCGATGCAGCGTCTCCTCGTCGTCGTTGATGCCGCGCAGGAATGGCATGTTGGAAAATACGATCGGCACCGCCGACCGAATCCGCTTCACTGCGTCCGTGAAGGCCGGACTGAGTTCGTCCGGATGGCAAACGTGAACGCCGAATGCGTTCACCCGATGCCGATCGAGCATTGCGACCAACTGATCGGTGACCCTGTACGGATTGAAGGTGAGCGATCTGGAGTGAATTCGGATCAGGAGATCGCGTCCGACGTCGCGCAGGGCGGACAGATGCTCGTCGAGCTTGGCGTCGGAGAGCATCAACGGGTCGCCGCCGCTCAGAATAACTTCCTCGATTGCCGGATTCTGCTTGATATAGGCCACGCTTTCGCCGAACGTGTCCCGGCTGGCGTTGGTCTTTTCGCTATTGACTTCAAGCGTGCGGAGCGCCTCGAAGCAGAACTGGCAATACGAATTGCACGTGTTTACCATGCGCAAAATGACGCGATTGTCGTACTTGTGCTGACAAATCGGCGTCTTCATTTCATGCGCCAGTTCCCAGTTTTCCGATTCGCCATCGTATCCTCCGACGATTTCGTCACTCCAGAACGGAACGACCTGACGCCATAGCGGATTCCGGACGATGTCGGCGTCGGTGTCGCCCTGCGATTCGCGAATCAAGCGGAGGTAATAGGGCGTGATCTGTAGCTTGCGGCCGTTCAGATTGCTTTGAATGTGCGAACTCAGTTCGTCGGACCAGCCCCCGCAGGCCTCGCGTAGCGATGCTTCTTCCCGGATGGTGTTCCGTTGCTGCCAGCGCCAGTCGCGCCATTCGGCCGACGCGACATCAAAAATCCGATAGTTGTCCGAATATTTTTTTTTGCCATCAGAATTTCCAATCAACATTTTATTCAGCCCTCTCTAGACCAACGAAATGCGATCAACGTATCGTTACGCTCATGAATTCAACACGACCCATGATCCGAGCGCCGGATAGAAAACCATCGACACTACACTCAACCGGAATATGGCCCATACAACACTGCAAACTGCAAATCCATCAAACCATGAAAGCATCGATCACGGGACATACACAAACTGACATCTGAAATATCCCATCGAGCCATATCGTCGATATAGTTACGCGATGCAGAAAGCCTAAGCCACAGTACCGCCCAACAAAGAAATATGGACGCAACTCTGCTCAGCCTACTCACGAACATGGAGAGGCATCGATTAAATATTTCGAAGAAATTTATTTGCTTTCGCTTCAGCATGCGAAAACGACAGTTCCCGCTCCCCGTCCGATCGTGATTCATGCGAGCTATTACGTCCGTGCAAGACCATTTCTCGCGGCGGCCAAGCCAAAGGAATTTGAAAGATTTCCCGTTCTGGATATAAGCATTCCTGATTCGACGAGTCTCAATCCTAAGTTAACAAATTTAAGTAGCGCAAGAAGAATTTCACTAGCCATCCATAACAGTCCCTTCCCACACGTCTACTTTGCCGGACGCCTCTGTCGTGCTTTCAATTTGGAAACGCACATACAGCTCGCATTTTTACAATTACCAATCGACATCATTCGATACTCAAGGAATTGCGCACCTCGTAAAAACATCAGGTTTAACGCCCGCCTAGAAAATAGAATATTCAGCTTCTCCCAAATTTTGAAAATACCCCTCGTCGATGCGGCTTTGAATAAGCCCAATATCGAGCTCATCCGGGCATCATTTCTTACAATTTGATAGGCAAGTTGCCCACCTTTCTGAATGCGGGTGTGCGTGGATAGGCCGGACGCGTGTCGCAACGCGCCGGAAATGTAGAGATGTCCGTCCCAAATGAAGAGGAAGTATCCCTGCTGCGCGCCCCCCTGTGGGCTCTCAGAAAACGTGTCGTTGGTCCCCTAGACAGATCAAGGGCTTGGACATCTTTTTTGAGAAATTTACATGCCTCTCTTCTCAGAAAAGATGTCCGTGGCCCTGGGAATTCTCAGAAAAGTCGTCCTTGGGAATGTCGCGGCCCTGCCTAGGTGTCTCGACGGAACTGGGCAACCAGCAGCGCAATGAATGAGCGTTTCAGCGGCAAGCGCAGTCAGCACTCCTCGTGCTATATGCTCGGATGAATCGTCTTACGTGCAAGCCGCCGAATTGTATGTCGATGGCGGCGTAACTGGCGCGATGATGGGGGCGCCAGCATATCGCCGGAATTGAGCACAAGTTCCGTGTATCGTGACATCAGCGAATTTCCCTCTGCCCCACCACGCGGCGCCGGCGCCGTTCGCCTTACGACGCCGGCCGCTGAACACGCGCGACGCATCACCCATCAACTCTTGTGGATCTCTCCCGTGACCCAGAAAGCAACATGATCTCGCTCAACCATCATGGCTTGGGTCTGCCGGAAACGCCATTCGCGGGGGAAAGGAGTCGAGGTACGGATCGGAGGGGGGGCCGGAAGCGACGGCGGGGGCACAAAAAGGCGTCTACGGCCCCGCAAAAGTCGCCGCGCGTCCATGTGCGCGCCGCGCGCCGGTCAAAGCAGCCGCGGCGTGCCCACCCAGACCAGCACGGCCTCGTCGTCGCGCGTGTTGGTCCAGATAGGCGGAATTGTCGATTCATAGTGCGCGCTGTCGCCCACACCGAGCACGAACGTTTTGCCTTCCAGCGTGATCGTCACTTCACCGCTGAGCACATGCACGAATTCCTCGCACGCGTGCGTGGTTGCTTTGCCTGGTCGCTCGCCGGGCGACATGCGCACGAGAATCGCTTCGAGTTGGCGGTCGCCCGGCCGAATCGACAGGCGCGCGAGCAGATCGGCGGAATCGGCGAAGGCGAAGTACCGCAGATCCTCACGGCGTCGCACGCAACTTTCCTCGGTCGGCGTATCGATGAAATAGCTGGCTGACACGCCCAGCGCTTTCGCGATGCTCGCGAGCGAAGTGATCGACGGGCTGGCGTGATCTCGCTCGACCTGCGAAAGAAAGGGCTTGGAAAGCTGCGAGACGGTCGCAACGTCGTCCAACGTGCGACCCTGGCGCTGGCGCAGCAAGCGAATCTTGCTGCCGACGGAGACGGAGCGCTGGGTTTCGACCGTTTTCGATGCCATTGACCTGCCTCATTTCTTCGGTGCGCGTACCGCCTCTTAACGCGCCGGCCTCCAGATTCCGACCGACCTCATTAGTCGGGTCTAGTGTGACCATGCATCCGTTTGCTCGCCCAGCAACAACCTCCGCGCCAGGGCCAGTGCCTCGTCTTTCGTCGCAACCGTGAGCATGGGATAGCCCCAAAATTTTTCGTACACCAGAGCGAACGCCTTGGTCGCCAGTCGCTTGGCGGCATTCGGTTCGATGTAGATCCCTGCCTTGACGAAGGTCTGCAATTCGCTCTTGTGGCGTTTCATCCAAAGCGAGGTTTGCTTCCTTTCTTCCGGCGAATGTTCGTGTTCGCCTGTATCAAGCCCCTCGTCGTTGAGTAAGACGAAAACTTCCTTCCGTGCGAGCAATCCCTCGAACTCGGCAAAAGGCGAGGCTGTGGGCTCGGTGCCTGGCGCGTTTAGTCGCATCCAGACCAGGGGGAACTTCGAGGCGTCAATCAACATGCCAATACTCCTTCGGCGCATCACGGAAAATAGCTGGCAGCCCCACTTCGTCAAGAAAACGGGATACCCCTCCGGGCCGGAAGCACAATAGCCCTGGCGAGCAGAACGACCAGCATGGTCAATCACACGATACCGACGGAATGACTGGACGTCATTGCACAAGTTGGCCATAATATTTTTCAATTAGGCCAGCGCCTCATCTTGGATCCGAAGCCGGATACGCATCATGTCAAGCATTGCCATCACCGATCCGACCGCGGCCAAGGACGTGGATAACCTGCCCCGGCCCGTTGTCGCCCTGAGTGCCATGTCGGTAGCCAAGGGCTGGGAACATGCGAGGCATCGGCACCGCAGAGCGCAACTGCTTTACTCCGTCCGCGGCATCCTCAACTGCGAAATCGAAAACGGTGTCTGGATCGTGCCGCCGCAATGTGCGGTATGGATACCGGGAGACTTGCCCCACTCGGCACGCGGATCCGGTGAAACCGAATGTCATTGCCTGTTCGTGGAGCCTGATGCCGCACCGGATCTTCCGAAAACCTGCTGCACGATCTCGGTCTCGCCATTGCTGCGCGAGTTGCTTCTGAAGGTGGCCGGCTTCCCCGCGTTATACCCGTCGGGAGGCCGGGAAGACCGGCTGATTGCCGCGTTGCTGGATGAGTTGGCGGCGGCTCCGGTAGAAGACCTGCATTTGCCGATGCCGCGTGATCCGCGATTGCGCCGACTCGCGGAAATGCTGTTGGCCGATCCTACCGACAAAACCTCAAAGGGCGATTGGGCCACCCGCATTGGCATGAGCGAGCGAAGCATGAGCCGGCTTCTGCTGCACGAAATCGGCATGAGCTTCGGACGCTGGCGCCGGCAACTGCATGTGATCCTGGCGCTTCAACGCCTGACCATCGGCGAAAGCGTGCAAACGGTGGCGCTGGAACTGGGCTACGAAAATGCCAGCGGGTTCATCACCATGTTCCGCAAGGCGGTAGGCAAGCCGCCAGCACGATACCTTTCCGATCGAACGACAAACGCGCAGTCTGATGCCGTACGCGGCATCGTGCTTCCCGAATGAGTCTCACCTCGAGTGGAGCGTGCCGTCGTCCACCGAGCATGGAAGCCTGGCGGCAAAAAGCGGCGAGCCGCTGTCAGATCGGGCGACCTTGTTTTAAGGTCACCTACGCTCTTCCCCTGCGGGACGACCGACATTCCGCACACGTCACGGTGATGGTAAAGGCTGGCTCGTTGTCGAGATCGAAGCCTTCCTTGGTCGCCAGTGATCGGAGATGCTCGTGCAATGCCCGATCCTCGATAAAAACCAACCGCGCGCCACAGCGGCAGCGCACGGTGTCGTTCTGAAGGTTCTTGCTGTCCGGCTTGAGCGCGTAGAGTGCGCGGCCTTGAGCGCCCTCCGTACGGACCAGCAAGCCGGAGGTCCATAAATCATTCAGCGCACGGTAGATGGAGGCCGGTTTGAGGCTGTCGAGTTGCGTGCAGAGGATGCGATACATTTGACTGGCATCGAGACAGCGCGGCGCCGCCTGTTCCAGTACGGACAGGACACGGGTACGAGCGATCGTCGGTCGCAGTCGGCTGGCCGCCAATCGTTGTTCCTGGGACGACATCGGCGGTGTGGTCGCCGGACAGACTGCCGTGGTGTGCTTCATCGTGTGTTTGCCAGACGGCAGGCGCTTGCCACCGAATGATGTAATCAGGTCAATGATCCGAGGCGGGTCGTCGTGCGAGTCCATATCCGTATTCCTTCGTTATGCAGAACTTCCGGTTGTTCGCGACAACGCGGAGCCGCGTGGCCAATGGTTGGCATCAGACATCGGCGCGACGGTGAGATCGCCCACGCGCCGATGCCCTCAAGCATTACTGCGTACTGGCCTGGTCCCAGCCACCACCAAGCGCCTTGAATACGCTGACTCGCGCAGAACCGACTCGCTGGTCAGCAGCGGCCACCTGGGCTTTCGCGTCGATCAGACTGGTCTGTGCGACGATCACGTCGAGATAGCTGATGGAGCCGGCGCGGTAACGCTGGTCGGCCAGCCGGAAGGCATTCTCGGCCCGGTCACGCGCCTCTACCAGCGCATCGCGCTGTTGCATCGCCGCGCCATAGGCGCTCAACGATTGCTCCGACTCCTTCAGTGCATTCAGCACGGCACCGTCGAAGCTGGCCAGCGACGCCGCGCTTTGTGCCTTCGCCTGCGCAATGCGACTGCGAGCCACCATCATGTTGGGGAACGTCCACGAGATGAGCGGCCCGAAAGAGAAGGACAAGGTGCGATTGCCTTTCAGGTAGTCGTTGCGCAGGTAGTTACCCGAGGTGCCCAGCGTGACACGCGGATAGAGATCCGCCACGGCCACGCCGATGCGGGCGGTATCCGCCGCCAGTTGGCGCTCGGCCTGACGCACGTCGGGGCGACGACGCAGCAGCGCAGTGCCATCACCAACCGGCAACGCACCGGAAATCTCGGGAGCCTTGGTGCAGGCACGCGCCGGTTCAGGCACTTGCGAGGGCGTGCGCCCCGTCAACGCGGCCAGCTCGAACAGTGCGGCTTCGCGCTGGCCTTGCAAGGGCGGCAATGCGGCCTGGGCCTGAGCCAGCGTGACGCCAGCCCGTTCGACATCCAGATGCGACGCCGAGCCAGCGTGCGCCTGGCTGTCGATGAGATCCAGGCTGCGCTGTGCCAGCTCGACGGACGAGTGCGCCACGCCGACGGACTCACCGTAGCTGCAGGCGTCCACATAGGCCCGCGTCGTCTCCGCAACAACCACTACCCTGGCGGCATCGTAGGCGGCGGCGACTGCATCGGTGTCGTCGCGAGCAGCCTCGATGTCGCGCCTGACCCGACCGAACAGGTCGAGTTCATAGGAGACGTCGAGGCCTGCGCTGTAGCTCCATTGCGCGGGGACCTGGCCGGTGCCGGACCACGTGGTCTGATCGCGCCCGTATCCCACGCCGCCTGACATACTGGTCGAAGGGAATTGCCCGCTGCGCGCTTCCGTGTAGATGGCCCGCGCGCGATCGAGGTTGGCCATCGCCACGCGCAGGTTGGTATTGGCCGACAAGGCTTCCTGCACCAGCTTGTCGAGCGCGGGGTCGTCATACAGCTTCCACCAGTTCGCGGGCAGCGCTTCGGCAACAGCCGTATTGGACGGGTGACTGACGAAGGGGCCTGCTGCGGTTTCTGGTAAGGCCGGCGCGTGGTAATCGGGGCCGCTGGCGCAACCTGCGGTGATCACGGCGACGGCCACCGCCATGAAGGCAGCGCGCGGAGAGGGAAGCGTCGCCGGACGCGACACAATACGCATCGCAGGAACCGGTTTAAAGGGCGACATCGGGAGCCTCCGCAGTAGCGAGTTCGCGGGCGCGAGAACTTTCCGCCGTTACCCGGTGATCCTTGGCGATGAAGCTGTAGATGGTTGGGAGTACGAACAGTGTGAAGAAGGTACCGACCATCATGCCCATCACCACCACGATTCCGATGGAGAACCGGCTGGCCGAGCCTGCGCCGTCTGCGAACAACAGCGGCACAAGGCCGGCAACCATTGCCGCGGTGGTCATCAAGACAGGACGCATCCGCACCGCCGCCGCCTTCTCGATCGCCTCGATGCGGCTCAGGTTTTCATGGTGCTGGATATGGTTGGCGAAAGTGACCATCAGGATGCCGTGCTTGGAGATCAGGCCGATCAAGGTGACCAATCCGATCTGGGTGTAGATATTGAGCGTGGCAAAGCCCAGCCACAGCGGCACCAGCGCACCGCAGACTGCCAGCGGCACGGTCACCAGGATCACCAGCGGATCGCGCAGGCTCTCGAATTGCGCCGCCAGCACCAGGAAGATCACCACCAGCGCGAAGCAGAATGAGACAAGCAGACGGTTGCCTTCCTGCACGAACTGGCGGCTGTCGCTGAGCCAGTCCACACTGGTGCCGGGCGGCAGCGGCTGCGATTGCAGGAACTTCACGGCCTCGCCCATGCTCACGCCCGGCGCCGGCAGCATTTCGAGCGTGGTCGAATTCATCTGGCCGAACTGGGTGAGCTGGTTCGCTTGCGGGCGCATCTCGACATGCGTCACGGTTGACAATGGCACCAGCGCGCCGGAGGTCGTTTTGACATAGAAACGCCCGAGGTCTTCCGGTGTCATACGCTCGGCGCCGCGCACTTGCGGGATCACGTCGTAGGAGCGGTCGTGGAAGTTGAAGCGATTGACGTAGTTTTCGCCGACCAGCACGGCAAGGGTATCGGCGACAGACTGCATGGTTACCCCCATTTCGCTGGCCTTCGCATTGTCGATCGTGATGTGCGCCTGCGGGCTGTCGTAGGACAGGTCGTTCTGCACGTAGAGGAACAGACCGCTGGCATATGCCGCTGCCTTGATCTTTTCGCCTGTCTCGTACAGCGTCCTGAAGTCGTCGGGCGAGCGCAGCACCATCTGCACCGGCAGGCCGCCGCTGGAACCCGGTAGCGGGGGCAACTGCACGGCGGTCAACGTCTCGCCGTCGATGGCGCCGCCGGCGGCTTGAATCTGCCCCTGGATCTCGGTGGCCGACCGCTTGCGTTTCGACCAGTCCTTGAGGATCGCGCCACCGAGCATCATGTTCTGGCCACCGGCGGAGTCACCGATATTCATGAAACTGCTGTCGAACTCGGGAATCTGCTCGAACAGCTTTTCGATCTGCTGAGCATAGCGGGCGGTGTAGCCGACGCCCGCATATTGCGGGGCCTTGGTGACGACGATGACGGCGCCTTGATCCTCGGTCGGCGCCAGTTCGCGGCGAGTGCCGGTGAACAGCACCGCGATGGCGGCCAGCACGGCCACACCGACCAGCAGCACCGCACCGCGAGCGGCTAGCGTGCGGGCCAGCAGGCGCCCATAGAATGCCGTCAGCCCTTCCATGTAGTGCTCGACCCGCTTCGCCAGCCGTCCCTCGCCCTGCCTGGAACTGAGCAGCATCGAGCTCATCACCGGCGAGAGCGTCAGCGCGACCACTCCCGAGACGATGACCGAGCCCGCCAATGTGAAGGCGAACTCCTTGAACAGCGCGCCGGTCAGTCCACCCATCATGCCGATTGGCGCATAGACCGCCGCCAACGTGATAGTCATGGCGATCACCGGCCCGACGATTTCGCGTGCGCCGAGCAGGGCCGCGCGCACAGGTGTCAGCCCCTCCTCAATGTGTCGATGGATGTTCTCCACCACGACGATGGCATCGTCCACCACCAGACCGATCGCCAGCACCATCGCCAGCAGTGTCAACAGGTTGATCGAAAAACCGCAGACCAGCATCAACGCAGCGGTACCGACCAGCGACAACGGAATGGTGACGACCGGAATGATCACCGCGCGGAAAGTGCCGAGGAACAGGAAGATCACCGCGATCACGATCACGATGGCTTCCACCAGCGTGTGTTTTACTTCCTCGATCGAAGCATTGACGAAGCGCGCTACGTTGTAGTTAGGCGCTACCGTCAGTCCTGGGGGCGCCATTGCACGAATCCTGGTCAGCAGTTCGTTGGCCTGCTTGACGATCTCCAGTGGGTTCCCGGCCGGCGTGGGCTGGATAGCGACGAAGATCGCGGGTATGCCGGTGGCGAACGAGAGGCTATTGTAGTTTTGGCCGCCTATTTCCACGGTGGCGACATCCGACAACCGCACTACGCCTCCGCCGGGGCTCGACTTCACGACCATCTGGCGGAAGTCCTCGACGCTGCGCAAATCGGTGGCGGCGCTAATGTTGGTGACGGTCAGCGCGCTCTTGAGCTGGCCCGGCGCGGCCTGCACGTTGTTGGCGCGCAGCGCGGCCGATATCTCGCCGGCCGACAGCCCGCGCGCGGCCAACCGCACCGGGTCGATCCAGATGCGCATGGCCAGCGTCTGGCCGCCATAGACGTCCGCCGAGGCCACCCCCGGAATGCTGGTGAGCAGAGGCTGTGCAACCCGCGATGCGAAATCCGTCACTTGCGGGATCGACAGCGTCTTGCTGTAGAAGGCGATGTATTGCACCGCTGTACCGCCCTCGGTGGACTTGCTGATGACCGGATCGGTGATGCCCGCCGGCAACTGGTACTTGACCTGCTGCACCTTGGCAAGGATCTCGGTCATCGCGCGATCGGCGTTGGCGTTGAGCACCAATCGCGCCTTGATCTCGCTCTTGCCTTGCGTGGTGGTCGAACTCAGGTATTCAATACCGCTGGCCGTGGCGATGGACTGCGCGATCGGCGTGGTCACGAAACCCTGCATCACGTCCTGGGTTGCCCCAGGCAGCGTGGTACTGACCGTGATGGTGGCGTTTTCGAGATAGGGGTATTGCCGCACCGGCAACAGGAAAATCGACGTGGCGCCCATCAGCAGAATGAGCAGGCTGACGACCAGTGCCAGGATGGGCCGACGGATGAAGATGTCTGTAAAGCGCATGGCGTGGTTTCCTTTACCGCGCGCTGGCGCTGGAGGACACAACGGCCGGGGCGTCAGGTGTCGCCGTTGCCGAAGGGGGCGTGCTGTTGATTTTTACGATCGCACCGAGCGGAAGACGGTTCTGGCCAGCCATCACCACGATGTCGCCAGGCTTGACGCCTTGGGATACGAGAACCTCCTCCCCGAGCCGGCGGCCGGTGATGACCGGCACGGCAACCGCCTTGCCGACTCCCTGCGCGTCGGCCCCTTTCACGACCACCACACTGTCACCAGAGGCCGAAGTCTGGATCGCCGTCAGCGGCAATACGATATTGTCCGTCGTGGCGGGCAATACCAGCCGCGCCGTCACATACATGCCGGGTTTCAGCAACCGGTCGGTATTGGGCAACAGCGCCTGAACGGCCACATTGCGGGTTTCTCCATCGATACGCGGTTCGATGGCGCTGATCCTGGCGGTGAATACCCTCCCCGGCACAGCATCCACCGTTACCTGAACAGGTGCGCCCGACGTCAGCCTGGACATATCCTGCTGCGGCAACGTGAAGTTGACATAGAGCGGATCGAGCTGGGTCAGCGTGGCGATCGCGTCACCGGCATTGAGATACTGACCCAGGTTGATCCGTCGGATACCTAACCGACCGGAGAACGGCGCGCGAATCGACTTTTGCTGAATGCGTGCGTCCAGTTGCCGGACTGCCGCCGCAGTCTGGGCAGCGTCCGCCATATGTTGTTCGAGCAATTCGCGCGGTTCCGCACCGGTAGGCGCCAACGCTTGCGAACGCCTGAGTTGCAACTGGGCGAAATCGGCTTTGGCCACGGCAGCGGCACGATCTGCTTGTTCGGGGGCATCGTAGAGCTGAATCAGCACCGCCCCTTCCTTCACGGACTGGCCTGCGTCGAAATTGACGGCGGTCACTCGCCCCGAGGTATCGGGAGCCAGCAGCACTTCATGCACGGCTTGCAGGCTGCCAACGGCCTGCCACTCGTCGGCCACACTGCGAGGCTCTGCGCGGATCGTCGAGACAGGCATCGGCGGCATGGCCTGTTGTTCTGCGCCGCCGCTTCGAACAGCGCGCCAGGCATACAGCAGGCCGAAGACAATGACCAGCCCAACAACGCTTATGACAATGGGTTTGGTACGGGAGATAGCGGCGGTGCTCATGCGCGCCCCGCTTGAGCAAAGGGGATCGAGATGGCGCTTGAACGGCCACGCATGGCCGATCTACCGATGATATGTGAGTGCACGGGTATTCCTCGGGTAGGACGAAGTACTCGGCCGGCCAGAGAACAGGCATGGCAGGCCACGATGAGGCGCAGCCTACCCGTGCAACCACACTTCTACACTGCGAAATCTAGTCAATTTATTTCGCAATACGGCCATCTCGATGGAAAGACATACACTTGGCCTGATTGAACAAGGAATTGGCCAAATCTCGCTACGGAGGTGTGTCGGCGAATCGGTAAATTGATGATCCCGATAATGCAAATGAGTCTCGTTTAATGTCTAACACGCCTCATATTGAAGGGCAATGCGCGGTACATCGCTCTCCCTTTCATCAATCCCTTGGCAGAAGTTCAGGCTCGATCGATGCGATGCGCGAAGGGCTCCCGGCGTGTGGCTTGCGTGTCGTCCGTACCGTCCGACATACATTGCTCAACGCAACGATTGCCGCAGCCGTCGCCGTCGCTGCTCCAGACGTGTTCGCTACCGAAGGAAAGCAAGCGCAATCAACCACTGAGTCGCCGGATAGCGGCACGTCGGCATCGAGCGCAGAGAGCACTGTCCTTGAGCCCGTCACGGTCACCGCCCGGAAAACAACCGAACGCCTTCAGGATGTGCCTGAAAGCATCACGGTTCTGCAGGCGAAGACCTTGAAGGAATCGCCCTTCGACCCAGGTGTGGCTATCGCCGGCCATGCGCCCAATGTGCAATGGGTCAGCCGCGCCACAGGCTCCCAGTGGTTCTCGATTCGCGGTGTCAGTTCACTTGGGACGCCTGCCAACTACTCCGATGGCACGATCGCATTCAATGTCGATGGTGTGCCGAACAGCATGATGAGCGCGTCGAACATGTTGCTCGACGTCGACCATATCGAAGTGCTGCGCGGTCCCCAAGGCACGCTATGGGGAACCAATGCGCTGGGCGGCGCCATCAACGTTGTCACGAAGCAGCCTGACGGAACTCGGGATGTTCACGTGACAACCGAGGTCGGCGATCACGGCTATCGCATGGGCGAGGCAGTTCTTGGCGGCAATATCGTGCCCGGACAACTTGATGGACGGATGGCGATCCGTTATGGCCATGAGAATGGCGATATCAGTAGCCGTTACACCGACAAGCTGGGCAAGCGCGACATAGGCGCATTCCGTGGAGGACTACGCTTCACGGGGCTGGACGACACGCTCATCACAGTGACGGGTAACTATTTGCATGATCAGGCTAACTCCCCGCTCTATGTCCTGCGTAGCGCCAGTCAGTTTCCGACCAGTGGCATCCTGACCGAGCCGGACTTGAAGACAACGCAAGCGGGCGCCACCGTGACCGTCGAGCATTTTTTCAAGAATTTCCAGCTCACTTCCATCAGTTCCTACCAGCACAACAAGCTGGAAAGCGAACTCGATCTCGTGGACAAACTTGTCTATGACGCGATCGGGTTCCCCGCATCCAGTAACGTGGGCCACTCGACGGATCAGGAGAACATCTTCAGCCAGGAGATTCGGCTGAATTCACTCGAGGGTGCCCCGGTTCGCTGGGTCGTCGGTGCCAGTGCCATGCGAACCAACGGCATACGCTGGTGCAGCAGTACGCAGTGCGCGCCGCCTCCGTATTCCGGCTCAGTCGCGATGAAAAGCAATCTCGACACGACCAATCTAGGACTGTTCGGGGACGTTTCGATCCCCTTTGCGAACCGCTGGGAGTTCTCGATCGGCGGTCGGGTAAGCCATGACAATATCGAGATGAAGCAGGACAACTCCCTGGGCCTCGCTTCGCTGACCGGCTCCAATTCAACGTCGCAAACCTATCCGACAGGTCGGGTAGCACTGTCCTTCAAGTGGACGAACGACATTCAAAGCTACGTGTCGGTGGCTCGTGGTCACGCGTCACGGGTGTACCCGCTCTTTAGCTATCCGGTCGATGGCATCGTGGGCAACCCCTATCCGGCCGCTTTGGGGTGGACTTACGAAGCGGGCGTCAAGGCCGATCTTCTCAGCCATCGTCTTCAGATCGATGCCAGCGTCTATCACAACGACATCAAGAACGGTGTCATGTCCTATCTCGATCCGTCGCTTGGCGCCTTTCGGACGACATACCAGGACTACAAGACCAGTGGTTTCGAATTGCAGGCGCGCGCGCTCATCGCTGAAGGCTTGAGCTTCTCCGGGGGCGTCGGCTACATCCATAGCGAACTCGGAGCCAACGGCGCCGCGGTCAATACGGTCACTGGCAATCCTGTTCCGAACACACCGAAATGGACGGCGACGGCCGGGCTGCAATACGAAACCTCAGCCAAGGCGATTCATTTGCCCGGCAAGCTCTCTGCCGACCTTCAATACCAATACACAGGCAAGCGCACCGCGGATATCGACAAATCTTATTACCTTGATGCCTATAGCCTTGTGAATGCCCAGATTGGATGGAAAAACAAGGATCTCGAAGTCTATCTGTTCGGCCGCAATCTTTTCGACAAGCGCTATGAAACCTTCGGCAGCCTGTACTCGGGCATGCAGCTGGTTTCGGTCGGTCGCGGCCGTACTTTGGGGGTAGGTCTGACCAAAAGCTTTTGATTGCCGTCAGTATGGGCATCTTGTCATCTACCTTCGCTTCTCCACAAGATTCACACGATTGCGGGAGCCGATGCCATCCCCCCCGTGATGCCGAGCGAAACACTCGAAGGACAATTGCATGCTACATCCGACTCAACGTGCCGGAGCATCGATTTCTCCGTAAGTTTGCGCGGACGAACTTCAAACGTTAAACGGGCAGGTAAGCGCCTCCAATACGAAAACAACAACAGGGCGAGTTCGGCCAAACATGCATGAAAAATCCGATATTGGAAAATTTTCCACGATCATTCCCGCATAGGGAGGTAGGTTACACCCTTAATGTGCAGAAGGCGGCCAATTATTCGAAGACAACCTATTGAGACTGCGGACATCTTTTCTGAGAAACAACACCCCTTTCGTACACACAAAGGGATTCAACATCCCCGTACCGGCAATCGACAACACAACTGTACCGGTACTGTACAGAAAACCATCGCTACACTGATCTCCATCCCAGCCTCGAACCGAATGGAGAATCCGCGATGGAATTCCTCACCCTCAGCGCGCTGCCCGCCGGCATGCTGTTCGCGCTCGTCACGTCGATCACGCCCGGCCCGAACAACACGATGTTGCTCGCATCCGGCGTCAACTTCGGGTTCCGCCGCACGATGCCGCACCTGTTCGGCATCAGCATCGGCGTCGCGATCCTGATGCTGTGCGTCGGCTTCGGCCTCGGCGAAGCGTTCAAGCGCCTGCCGCTGCTGTACACGATCCTCGAAGCCGCGAGCGTCGCGTACCTGTTGTACCTCGCGTGGCGCATCGGCACGTCGGGCGAAGTGAAGGCGCACGGCGCCAAGCCGCGGCCGATGACGTTCATCGAAGCCGCCGCGTTCCAGTGGGTCAATCCGAAGGCGTGGATGATGGTGCTGACCGCCGCGACGACAATCCGGCTGTCCGCCGATTACGGGATGAATGCCGCATGGATGTCCGTCGTGTTCATCCTGATCGGCTTCCCGTGCATCTGCCTGTGGGCCGCGTTCGGCCTCGGCCTGCGGCGCTTCCTGTCGAATCCCCGCGCGCTGCACCTCTTCAACGTGACGATGGCCGTGCTGCTGATTCTGTCGCTGTATCCGCTCGTCGCCCATTTGCTGCCGCAGTGAGCGCTCACAAGCGCCCGTTGAGCTTCACGTGATGCAGGCGTACCCTTTCGGTACGGGCGCGTGCAGCCGCTTCGGCGGTTGCACCGCTGCTCTGCATGGAGATTGCTGATGAAGCCAATGCTGAGAGCGGGCGAGCACATCGAAGGCATGCACTGGATCGCCGAATATCACCCGCTCACGCACGATATCCGCGTGCTGCGCGAGAACATCGAAGTCGGCACTTACTGCGCGCCACCGACGCTGTTCGGCGACGAGGAAGGCATGGGCGCCGCGAACCACGACGATCATCGCGGCCGGGAAGCCGCGCTGCGCGCGTATCTGCGCAACTTCGTCAAGGAACACGACGCGGAGGAGTAACGGTACGACGGCCGAAATGTCGACGGGCCGCGAAAGCGGCCCGGTCTGCTGTCGTCCGCCGGTCGATCTGCTCGCGACCAGCCTGAATCGATCATGCACGGGGCCGGCGCCACGCACCGGCCCGCCCGTCGCTCAATGCCCGAGCGACTCGATCTTGCCTGCCGGGTGCGCCACGCCATGCGGCCGCGCCATTTGTTTGATCAACAGCGCGACACACGCGAGCACGCCCGCGACGGCGATCGTCGCGAACACACCCGCAAACGAGAAGTGCCGGCGCGTCAGTTCGGCGACGAGGAACGACCCGGCGATCCCGCCGAAACGGCCGACGCCGAGCATCCACGCGACACCCGTGCCGCGCCCTTCGGTCGGATAGAACGCGGCGGCCAGCGCCGGCATCGACGATTGTGCGGTATTCATCAGCACGCCGGCCACGAACACGACCAGCACCAGCAAGCCGACGTTGCCGGCCGCCTGCCCGATCGCATACACGCTCACCGCCGTCAATGCATAGCACACGGCGATCACGCGGTTCGCGTTGAAGCGGTCCATCAGCACGCCGCACAGCACGGCGCCCACGCCGCCGAGCGGGAACAGCGCGGAGATCAGCGTCGCGCTCTTCGGCGTCAGCCCCGCATCTTTCAGCAGAATCGGCATCCAGTTGATCGACGCGTAGAAGATCACGAGGCCCATGAAGTACGCGAGCCACAGCATCACCGAGCCGACGATGTACGAACGCGACAGCACGACGCCGAGGCCCTTGCCGCCCGTCTGCGGCGCGGCTTCGGTCAATGCGAACGAGCCGGCGTTCAGCGCGTCGCGCGAGATGCGCGCGAGCGTGGCGCGGATCTTGTCGATGGACTGGCCGCTCGCGACCATGAAGCGCACCGATTCCGGCATCTTCAGCAGCAACAACACGCCGAGCAGCAGCGGCGTCACGCCGCCCAGCATCAGCACGCTGCGCCAGCCGAAATGCGGAATCATCCACGCAGCGAGGAACCCGCCGAACGCGGCGCCCAGCGGGAAGCCGCAGAACATCAGGTTGATCACGGTCGCGCGACGCTTGTCCGGGCAGAATTCGCCCATCATCGTGACCGCGTTCGGCATCGCCGCGCCGAGCCCAACGCCCGTGATGAAGCGCAGGATGGTCAGGTGTCCGATCGTGTTCGAGAACGCCGACATCAGGCACGCGACGCCGAACAGGAACACCGAGCCGAGCAGCAGCGAGCGGCGGCCGAGGCGGTCGGACAGCGGGCCCGACACGAGCGCGCCGCACGCGAGGCCGAACAGCGCGGCGCTCAACACGGGCGCGAGATCGGGCTTGGTGAGGTTCCATTCGCCCAGCAACGACGGTGCGATGAAGCCGATCGCGGCCGTATCGAAGCCGTCGAGCAGCACGATCACGAAACACATGAGGAACACGAGCCACTGAAAGCCGCCGAACGGCTGCTCGTTGATGAAGGTCTGGACATCGACCACGGGTGTGCGATTCATCGCTAGTCTCCTTGTCGGCCGAAGTGGGCGCGTCAGCGCTCGATCGGTCGCATCCAACATTGATATATGCAAGAAGCGCGGCCTCATGGCCGCGCCTTTCCTTCGTTCACACACCGATTCGCTGCCGGTGCGCTCGTTGATCGTCACGGCTCGCCAGCATCAGCGGGCCGCGCGATCGGATCACTGCCGGCGCTTAACCAGCAGCGCCATCCTGTTCCTTGAAGATCTTGTCCGCGAGATGGAACGCGGAATTCGCGGCCGGCACGCCGCAATAGATTGCGGTCTGCAGCAGCACTTCCTTGATCTCGTCGCGCGTCACGCCATTGTTGCGCGCGGCGCGCAGGTGCAGCGCCAATTCCTCGCCGCGGTTCAGCGCCACCATCATCGCGATGGTCAGCAGGCTGCGCGTATGACGCGGCAGCCCGTCGCGGGTCCAGATCTCGCCCCATGCATAGCGCGTGATCAGATTCTGGAATTCGTCGGTCACCTCGGTGCGGTTCTCGATCGAACGGTCGACGTGCGCGTCGCCGAGCACCGCGCGGCGCACCTTCATTCCTGCTTCATAACGTTCCTGGTCGTCCATCGCCGGTGCCTCACGCAGTCAGGAAATCGAGCAACGCGCGGTTGAAACCGCTGGTGCACTCGATGTTCGAAATGTGCGCGGCGTCGAATTCGACGTGCAGCGCACCGGGAATCGCGGCGGCAAGCGCGCGGCCCTGGTCGGGCGGCGTCGACATGTCCTTCGCGCCGGTCACGACGAGCACCGGCAACGCGATGCCCTTCACTTCCTCGCGCAGGTCGGCCGCGTTGAGCGCGTCGCAGTTCGCCGCATAGCCGTCCTTGTCGGTATGCACGAAGGTATCGCGGATCGCATCGAACAGGCGCGGTTCGCGTTCGACGAATGCGTCGGTGAACCAGCGCGGCAGCACGGCGTCGGCGAGCGCGGCCATCCCTTCGGCGCGCGCCTTCTGCGCACGCGGCGCCCACACTTCCGGCGAGCCGATCTTCGCGGCGGTATTCGACAGCACCGCGCGCACGATGCGCGACGGGTAGCGCGCGGCAAGCGCGGCGCCCGTCAACCCGCCCATCGAGATGCCGCAGAAATGCGCGCAGTCGATGCCGACGTGGTCGAGCAGGCCGATCACGTCACCCGCCAGTTGCTCGATCGTGTACGAACCGGCCGGCGCGTCGGAATGGCCGTGGCCACGCGTGTCGTAGCGCAGGATGTTGAAGTGCTGCGTGAGCGGGCGGATCTGCGGCGCCCACATCTGCAGATCGGCGCCGAGCGAGTTCGAGAAAACGAGCCACGGCGCGTCGTCGCGTGCGGCACGGTCGATCCGGTAATGCAGTTTCACGCCGTTGACAGTGGCGAAAGGCATCTCAAGGTTCTCCTGGTTATTTCGCACCCGCGTGCAGCGCGAGCACGGCGTCGACATAGGCCTGCGCCTCGCCGACGTAATGTGCGGGATCGAGCAGCCGCGCCAGCGCGTCGCGCGACAGGTGCGCCGACACGGTCGCATCGGCGGCGAGTACGTCGAACAGCGTCGCCCCGGTGCGCACGGCTTCCTTCGACGCATGCTCGACGACGTGATGCGCATCGAGCCGGCCGATACGATCACCGAGCGCGAGCATCACCGCTTCGCCGAGGATCAGCCCGTGCGTGAGGTCGAGGTTCGCGGCGAGGCGGTCGGTGTTCACGTCGAGGCCCGCGACGATCTGCGCGATCTGCGCGAGCGCGCCGCCGGTCAGGCGCGCGAGATCGGGCAACGCATCCCATTCGGCCTGCCAGCCGCCGAGGGCGCGCTCATGCTCCTGCACCATCCCCGCGAACACGGTCGCGACGAGGTTCGGCGCACGCACGGCGGCCGTCAGCACGGCCGCGCAGCCGACCGGGTTGCGCTTGTGCGGCATCGTCGACGAGCCACCCTTGCCGGCAGCCGCCGGTTCGCCGAGCTCGCCGACTTCGGTCTGCATCTGCAGCGACACGTCGCGCGCGATCTTGCCGAGCGTGCCGGTCAGCATCCCGAAGCACGACGCGGCTTCCGCGATGCGGTCGCGCTGCGTATGCCACGGTACGGCCGGCAGCGCGAGCTTCAGGTCGGCCGCGAGCGCGGCGCTCACGCCGGCCGCATGCTCGCGCAGGCTCGCGAGCGTGCCGGCCGCGCCGCCGAACTGCAGCACGAGCGCGCGCTCGCGCAGCTCGGCAAAACGCGCGCGATGGCGCAGCAGCGCATCGAGCCATTGGGCGAATTTGAGGCCGAGCGTGATCGGCAGCGCTTGTTGCAGCCACGTGCGGCCGATCATCGGCGTCGCGCGATGGGTGCGCGCGAGCGCCGCGAGCGATGCACAGGCTTCGTCGAGCAGCGGCTCGAGCACGTCGAGCGTGTCGCGCAACTGCAGCACGGTCGCGGTATCGATGATGTCCTGGCTCGTCGCGCCCCAGTGCACGAACTTCGCGGCCTCGGGGTCGTCGGCCTTCACTTGCGCGGTGAGTTGCTTGACGAGCGGAATCGCGAGATTGCCGCCGAGCGCCGCGCCGTGCGCGAGGGCCTCGGCGTCGAGCCGACCGGCGTCGCACGCACGTTCGATCGGCTCGACCGCGGCGGCGGGAATCACCTGCTGCGCGGCGAGCGCGCGCGCGAGGGCGGCCTCGACGTCGAGCATCCGCTGGATCGTCGCGCGGGGCGACCAGATCCGGTTGAGCGGCTCGGTGCCGCAAATCAGGGAGGTCAGGCGGGCGCTGTCTTCGAGCATGGCATCGGAATGGGGAAACGGCGTGCGCCTATTGTCTACCCAAGCGTGCCGGCGTGCGCTCGAATGCGCGCACCGGCATGCTTGCCGTTCAGGCGGCGGCCTTTTGCGTCGCGTCGATCAGCGGCACGCCGGTCAGCTTCTGCAGCTCGTCGAACGACAGGTCGGTGAAGATCTCGCTCACCGCGAGGCCGTCGGCCGTCACGTCGAGCACGGCGAGATCCGTATAGATGCGGCTCACGCATTGCACGCCGGTGACCGGATACGAGCACTGCGCGACGATCTTGCTCTCGCCCTGCTTCGTCAGGTGCTCCATCATCACGAACACCTGCTTCGCGCCGATCGCGAGGTCCATCGCGCCGCCGACGGCCGGAATCGCATCGGGCGCGCCCGTATGCCAGTTCGCGAGGTCGCCGTTCGCCGACACCTGGAACGCACCGAGCACGCAGTAGTCGAGGTGGCCGCCGCGCATCATCGCGAACGAATCCGAGTGGTGGAAATACGCGCCGCCGGTGAGCAGCGTCACGTGCTGCTTGCCGGCGTTGATCAGTTCGTCGTCTTCCTCGCCGGGCGCGGGCGCCGGGCCCATGCCGAGCAGGCCGTTCTCGCTGTGCAGGAAGATCTCCTTGCTCGGGTCGAGGTGGTTCGCCACCAGCGTCGGCACGCCGATGCCGAGGTTCACGTACGCGCCTTCGGGGATGTCCTGGGCGACGCGCTTGGCCATTTCATCGCGAGTCAGTCGTTTCATGTCGGTTTGCTCCAGGTGGGTCAGGCGGCTTGCGATGCAGCGTGCTCGGCGGCCAGCTCGGTCGCGTGCGCGGCCTGCGGCACCTCGACGATGCGCTGCACGAAAATGCCCGGCGTCACGATGTGTTCCGGGTTCAGCGCGCCGAGCGGCACGACTTCCGACACCTGGACGATCGCGACCTTCGCGGCGCTGGCCATGATCGGCCCGAAGTTGCGCGCGGTCTTGCGATACACGAGATTGCCCCAGCGATCGCCCTTGTACGCCTTCACCAGCGCGAAATCGGCGTGGATCGGCGTCTCGAACACATACGGCTTGCCGTCGATCACGCGCGTTTCCTTGCCTTCGGCGAGCTTGGTGCCGTAGCCGGTCGGCGTGAAAAAGCCGCCGATGCCGGCGCCCGCCGCGCGGATGCGCTCGGCGAGGTTGCCCTGCGGCACGAGCTCCAGCTCGATCTCGCCCGCGCGGTACAGCGCGTCGAACACCTGCGAGTCGCTCTGGCGCGGGAACGAACAGATGATCTTGCGCACCTTTTTCGCCTTCAGCAGCGCTGCGAGACCCGTCTCGCCGTTGCCCGCGTTGTTGTTGACGATCGTCAGGTCGCGCGCGCCCTGTTCGATCAGCGCGTCGATCAGTTCGGACGGCATGCCGGCCGTGCCGAAGCCGCCGATCATGATTGTCGCGCCATCGTGGACGTCGGCAACCGCCGACTGAAGCGATTCGAAAATCTTGTTGACCATGTCTCTTCCTGATGCGAACCCGCGGCTCGTGCGCGGCCTGTCGAGGGGACACGCGCGTGTCGCGTGCCGCGCCGGAGGCCGTCGTCGACCCTCGGCTTTTGTTCGCTATTCGAACCTAGATTCGATTAGCGAACGATGGGCCGATCATAGAGTCGCGCACAGCGCGTTGTCAAGGCGGGTTCCCTCGGGGGCCGTCGCGTCGTCGAACGGCAAACCGACGTAGTTTTCGGCGAGCGACTGCGCGGCCGCTCGCGAACGCGTCACGTATTTCAGCTCCGCAACCTTCAGGCGATTGACGAACGGCGAGTCGTCCGGCGACGCATGCAGCATGTTCGTCATGAAGTACGAGAAGTGCTCGGCGCGCCACACGCGTTCGAGGCAGGTCGCCGAATAGCGCTCGAGCGGCGTCGCGTCGCCCGTCCGGTAGCGCGCGCCGAGCGCGCGGGACAGCGCGCGGACGTCGGCCACCGCGAGGTTCATCCCCTTCGCGCCGGTCGGCGGCACGATGTGCGCGGCATCGCCGGCGAGGAACAGGCGGCCGTGCTGCATCGTCTCCGACACGAAGCTGCGCATCGGCGTCACGCTCTTCTGCGTGATCCGGCCCTCGGTCGGCGTCCAGCCGGTGTCGTTCGAGAAGCGCGTGTGCAGTTCGTCCCAGATCCGTGCGTCGGACCATTCGGCGAGGTCTTCATCCGGCTTGCATTGCAGGTACAGGCGCGTGACCGTCGGCGAGCGCATCGAGAACAGCGCGAAACCGTTGTCGTGATGTGCGTACACGAGCTCGTCGAGCGACGGCGCCGCGTCCGCGAGGATGCCGAGCCATGCGAACGGGTAGACGCGCTCGAACGTGTTCAGCCGCTCGGCGGGAATCGTCTGGCGCGCGATGCCGTGGAAGCCGTCGCAGCCGGCGATGTAATCGCAGTCGATGCGGTCCGCGCGGCCATCCGCGTGCTTGAACGTGACGAACGGATGCTCGCTTTCGACGTCGTGCAGCGCGACGTCGCTCACTTCGAAGTGCATCCGATGGCCGTGCTCGATGCCGGCCGCGATCAGGTCGCGCACGACTTCGTGCTGGCTATAGACGGTGATCGCGCGCCCGCCGGTCAGTTCGGACAGGTCGATACGGTGGCGCTGGCCGTCGAACAGCAGCTCGATACCGTGATGTTCGAGCCCCTCGCGGCGCATCCGGTCGCCGAGGCCGGCTTCGTTCAGCGTGTCGACCGTGCCCTGCTCGAGTACACCGGCGCGGATGCGGTTCTCGCAGTATTCGCGGGAACGCGCCTCGACGAGGATGGAATCGACGCCTTGCAGGCGCAGCAGGTGGGAAAGCAGAAGGCCGGACGGACCGGCGCCGATGATCGCGACTTGGGTGCGCATTGTTCGTCTCCAGAACATTAATTCGAATCGTGGAACACATTTGAGCGCTTTCCCGACTATGCGGCAACGCGATTCAGGAGATATGTTGTATACGTTTTGGAGATACCGGCCCGGCCATGGAAACGCTCGATCTGAATCTGATTCCCTACCTCGTCGCGCTCGACGACACGCGCAACGTGAGCCGGGCGGGCGACCTGCTCGGCGTGAGCCAGCCGCGCGTGAGCACGGCGCTCGGCCGGCTGCGCGAATACTTCGGCGATCCGCTGTTCGTGCGCACGTCGCGCGGCATGGAACCGACGCCGCGCGCGCTGGCGCTGCTGCCGGCCGCCCGCGACGCGCTCGCGCAGATCGAGCGCGGCCTCGTCGCGCCGCACGACTTCGATCCGGCCGCGAGCACGCATACGTTCTCGATCGCGCTGTCGGACGTCGGCGAGATCGTGTTCCTGCCGAAGCTGTTGCAGGCGTTCGCGATGCACACGCCGCACGCGAACCTGCGTTCGGTCTCGCTCGCGCACGACGAAGTCGGACGCGGCCTCGAAGCCGGGTCGATCGATCTTGCAGTCGGCTACTTCCCCGATCTCGACGGCAACAACTTCTTCCAGCAGCGGCTGTTCACGCACCGGTTCGTCTGCCTGATGCGACGCGGCCATCCGTTCGAGCAGACGCCGCCGTTCACGGTCGAGCAGTTCCTCGCGTGCGGGCACGCGGTGGTGCGCGCCGAAGGCCGCAGCCAGGAGGTGCTCGAGAAATATCTGGCCAAGCAGCGCATGCAGCGCCGCGCGGTGCTCGAAACGCCGCACTTCATGAGCCTGCCGTTCATCCTGAGCCGCACCGACCTGATCGCGACGGTGCCGCACGCGATCGGCTATGCGTATGCGGCCGAGCACGCGTTCATCGTGCCCGTCGAGCCGCCGCTCGCGTTGCCGCGCTTCGACCTGAAACAGCACTGGCATCGCAAGTACCACAACGACCCGCGCACCGCGTGGCTGCGTGGCGTCGTCGCGTCGCTGTTCAACGACGAACAGGACGAATGGCCGAAGTGAGGAAGGAGGCGCGGCGGCACGCACGCACGAGCGGCGAAAGCATGAAACAATGGCCGGATATCGGCCGCCGCAGGCGGCCTTCGATGGAGCCACTACATGGGTAAGGGAAAGAAAACCACACAGCCCCAGCCGGTCGCCTCGCGGCCGAGCCGTGAAGAAGCCGAAGACGCCGTCCGCGTGCTGTTGCGCTGGGCCGGCGACGATCCCGCGCGTGAAGGCCTGCTCGACACGCCCGCGCGCGTGGTGCGCGCATACGAGCAGTTCTTCGCCGGCTATGCGCTGGAGCCGCGCGACATCCTCGCGCGCACGTTCAGCGAAGTCGACGGCTACGACGAAATGATCGTGCTGAAGGACATCCGCTTCGAGAGCTACTGCGAGCACCATATGGTGCCGATCATCGGCCGCGCGCACGTCGCGTATCTGCCGAACCATCGCGTCGTCGGCATCTCGAAGCTCGCGCGCCTCGTCGACGCGTTCGCGAAGCGCCTGCAGATCCAGGAAAAGATGACCGTGCAGATCGCCGACACGCTGTTCGACGTACTGCAGCCGAAGGGCGTCGGCGTGATCCTCGAAGCCGCACACCAGTGCATCTCCACGCGCGGCGTGCACAAGCCGGGCGTCGAGATGGTCACGTCGCGCATGCTCGGCACGTTCCGCACCGATCCGTCGACGCGTCGCGAATTCCTGTCGATCGTCGCGAATCCTTCCTCGGTCAACCTGACGAATACCTGATGGAGCAGACGAAGCAAACGGCGCACGCGCCCGTCGTGCTCGTGACCGGCGCCGCGCGCCGGGCCGGGCGCGCGTTCGCCGAGTATTTCGCCGCGCACGGCTATCGCACCGCGGTGCATTACGACCGTTCGGCCGATGCCGCGCACGCCGCCGCCCGCGCGATTGCCGAACGCGGGCACGATTCGGTGGCGCTGCAGGCCGACCTGTCCGATGCCGCGCAGATCACCGCGCTGATCGATGCGGTCTATGCGCGCTTCGGCCGCCTCGACGTGCTGGTCAACAACGCGTCGGTATTCTGGCAGGACCATTTCCCGAGCTTCGATCTCGCCGCGTTCGACCAGGCGTGGGCCGTCAACTGCCGCGCGCCGATCCTGCTCACGCGCGCGTTCTACGAGCGGGCTCGCGCGGCCGGCACGCAGGGCGTCGTCGTGAACGTGGTCGACCAGAAGATCAAGGAAAACTTCCACCGCGACCATTTCAGCTACACGGTCGCGAAGGCCGCGCTCGGCAACCTGACGCAGATGCTCGCGCTGTCGTCCGCGCCGGTGCTGCGCGTGAATGCGGTGTTCCCGGGGCTGATGCTGCCGAGCGACGACCAGACGCAGGCCGACTTCGAACACGCGAGCCGCGCATCGACGCCGCTCGCGCGCATCGCGGGCCCCGACGACGTCGCCAGCGCGATCCTGCTGCTCACGGGCAATGCGTACAACGGCGTGGATTTCGTCGTCGATGCGGGCCAGAACCTGATCCGCGTCGATCAGGACGTGCTGTACAAGCACCGCTCGCCGGACGGCAAGCACTGAGGCTTCGATGAACGCAGGCGGCTGCACGCCGCCTTCGTGCGCCGGGACGAGCCGGCTTCGCGCCGCTCACGCCCGAGCGCGCGCGACGGCGGCCCGGCCGCCGAACCATTGCGCGTCATCCGCCGCGTTGCGCGGAACGACGCCCGCGCATTCGCCCACCGCGTTACGGCTTCTCGGCGCTCCCGCCTTCGCGGACCTTGCCCTGCGCGACGCTCGTGCCGGGCGGCACGCTGTGGGTGAGCCACACGTTGCCGCCGATCACCGAGCCGCGCCCGATCGTCACGCGACCGAGGATCGTCGCGCCCGCATAGATCACCACGTCGTCCTCGACGATCGGGTGCCGTGCATTGCCCTTCACCAGCGCGCCTTCGCCATCGGCCGGGAAACTCTTCGCGCCGAGCGTGACGGCCTGGTACACGCGCACGCGCTCGCCGATGATCGCGGTTTCGCCGATCACGACGCCGGTGCCGTGATCGATGAAGAAGCTCGGGCCGATCTGCGCGCCGGGGTGGATGTCGATGCCGGTGGCCGAGTGCGCGATTTCATTGATGAACCGCGCGAGCAGCGGCACGCCGAGCTGGTGCAGCGCGTGTGCGAGCCGATGGTGCATCATCGCGAACACGCCGGGGTAGCACAGCAGGATCTCGGTGATGTGCTGCGCGGCCGGATCGCCCGCGTACGCGGCCTGGATGTCGCTGACGAGCAGCGCGCGGATCGCCGGCAACTGCCGGCCGAACTCGCGCGCGATCTCGAACGCGCGTTCGTCGAGCTCGGCGAACGGCGTATCGACATGCTCGGGCAGGAACGGCAGCGCACGGCGGATCTGCTCGGACAGGATGCGCAGCGTGCTTTCGAGCGTGTGGCCGACGTAGAAGTCGACGCTTTCGTCGGTCAGGTCGGGCGCGCCGTAGTGCGTCGGAAACATCGACGCGCGCAGGCCGGTCACAATCTTGCAGATCGCATCGCGCGACGGCAGTTCGCGGATGCCGCGCGGATGGCGCGTGCGATGGAGTTCCTCGCGCGACTCGCGCAAGCCGGCGACGATTTCTTCGAGGCCCCACTGACGGGCGGGTGATGTCGACATAAGCTAATGCGGGCAGCCGCGCGCGGATGCGCGGCCGCTAATAAAGTGACGGGTTCCGCAAGATTACCGCGTTTTTTGTCCGGGAGCGGCACCCCGGGGATCGGCCGGACGGCCAGCGCCGCACGCGTGCGACGGCGTCACATCGAGACGCTGCTCGCGTCGATCCAGCGCACGGCCCAGTCGCGCGCGTGCGCGATCGCGTCGCCTTCGTCGTTGAACTGGAGCTCGATCGGAAAAAACCGGTTCGCCACGAGCTCCCCGTCGCTCGATCGGGAGATCACGACGTAGGGCTTGAATGAACCGTCACTGGCGCGTGCGGGCGCGCAATTCAACAGATAACCGCGGTGCGTGAAAGCAGTAGTCGCTTGCATGAATCCGCCACCTCTAGTCCCTTGCTTTGTTGTTCGCTACCCGTCTTTAAGGGTGCTGCGGCGCCCCGGCGCGGGCAGAGGCGGCGAGACTTCATCCCCTGTCGCCGCTTCGCAGGAAAAGAATCATACTCTGTAGAAAACGCGTCTTCTAGCTGAAATAAATCATGACAAATCAGTGCGCGTCGCGCGACCGCGGCGATCGCCCGCGCGCCTTTTCCCGTCGTGCCCGGAACGGGATTTGCTTCGATCCGGAGCGTGTCGCCGCCAGGAGAGCCGCGATGGAATCCTCCGCTCAAACAGGTCGTGCGCATCCGCGCAGCATCGAACTCGACAACGACGACACGCACGACAGCACGGTCGACACCGACGGCAAGCACCGCGAAGCGTCGCGGCTCGCCGGGGTCGGGCCGATCTCGCCCGACGAGATCACGCGCAGCAATGCGTCGCTCGTCAATGCGATGCCGGAGGCCGGCGACGGCTTCGCCGGTTTCGACAGCCGCCCCGACGGCAACCATCCGGCGTTTGCGCTGCGCGCCGGCTACACGGTGATCGAGAAAGGCTTCGACACGCCGCCCGCGGGCGACGCGCCGTTCGGCCCCGTTCACCGGATGTACGGCAGCGCATACTGGCCCGGCCACAGCCGCCGGCCGGAGCGCGTCATCGAGCTGACGGTCGTGCCGAGATAGCCGGCGCGGCGTTTGAATCGGTCGTTCGTTTGAGAGGCGCTATCGGCCGGTCACGATGATCGATGGCGATGAACCGGCGCGTGCGATCGAACTGCACGCCGATACCCGCTCGCACGTTGTCACAACGAACGACTCCGCGCCCTGGCATCGGCTTCGCAGTCATGCATGCCGCGCATCGCATCGACGCACAGGCATTGACCGAAGTCATGGCGCCACAGCGCGATTGCGATTGAATGGTGGTGCGTGCAGCGCATCGGCAGGGTTGCAGCCGCGCCGGATCGATGCGTGCGCATGCGTTTGCGCCGGCGGTGCGGCGCGACGCATGCCGCATCCCACGACACGCGTCGCGCGGCGCAGCATGCGTCGCGCGCATGGCCATGCGCGACAGCGACAGGAACCACGCGGCCGCGCGGCACGGCGGGTACCTCGCTGCACGATCGTGCCCGTTGGTTTACTCTGCCTCGCAGCATTGCCCGGCCCGCTCGGCCATCCGGCCGACTTCGTTTCAACCCGCCACTCGGAGACACTATGTACAAGCGTATTCTGGTTGCCGTCGACGGCAGCGACACGTCCCGCCATGCGTTCGATGCCGCACTGGCGCTCGCGAAAGCACACGGCGCGGAGCTGCAGCCGTTCTACGTCGTCGAGAACGCCGCGATCTACTACAACGTGCCCGGCTACGATCCGTCCGTGCTGCGCGATCAGCTCCTCGCGCAGGGCAACGCGCTCGCGCAGGATTTCGCGAAGCTGATGCAGGCCGCCGGCGTGAAGGGCGAAACGCAGCTGAACGAAGCGACGTCGCTCAACGACGTGTCGTCGCTGATCCTCGACGGCGCGAAAGCGTTCGGCGCCGATCTGCTCGTACTCGGCACGCACGGCCGCCGCGGCTTCCGCCGCCTCGTGCTCGGCAGCATCGCCGAACAATGCGTGCGCCACGCAACGCTGCCGGTGCTGCTGATTCCGGCCGCCGCCAACGCGGACGAACCGGCTGCCTGAGCGGCGTTCGGCACGTGCGCCCGGTCGCGACGTTTTGTCACCCGACAGCGGCAACTTGCGGTGGGACAATGATTTCGTCGATTCAACGCCGGAGTAAACGATCATGCTGACGCCCGTCGCCACCCGCCCCGCCGCCACGCCCCATGCCGGTAGCTGGGCTCCCCGTCAGGCCCCGCACTGCTCGTCGTGCGCGATGCGGCACCTGTGCATGCCGCAGGGCCTGGCGCCCGAAGCGCTCAGTCGCCTCGAGTCGGTCATCTGCGCGGCACGCCCGGTCAAGCGCGGCGAAGCGCTGTTCCGCGAAGGCGACGCATTCGACAACCTGTACGCGGTGCGCTCGGGTTCGCTGAAGACCGTCGCGACACGCCACGACGGCCGCGAACAGGTCACGGGCCTGCACCTCGCCGGCGAGGCTCTCGGCCTCGACGGCATCTGCGACGATACGCACCCGCGCACCGCGGTCGCGCTGGAAGACAGTTCCGTCTGCGTGATTCCGTACAGCGCGCTCAAGGCGCTGTGCTCGGAAGCCGGCTCGATGCAGTTGCGCATGCACAAGCTGATGAGCGAACAGATCGTGCGCGAAACGTCGCAAACGATGCTGCTCGGCTCGCTGAATGCGGAGGAGCGCGTCGCCGCTTTCCTGCTCGACGTCTCGTCGCGCTACCTGAAGCGCGGCTACTCGCCGTCGGAATTCAACCTGCGGATGACGCGCGAGGACATCGGCAGCTATCTCGGCATGACGCTCGAAACGGTCAGCCGCACGCTGTCGAAATTCCAGAAGCGCGGCCTGATCGAAATGCAGGGCCGCCACGTGCAGATCGTCGACTTCGACGGCCTGCAACACCTCTGACGTCGCACGGCGCGCACCGCGTGCGCGCCGCCCGCGTGGCGTCGCCGGTCAATCGAGAAACAGCGCGGCACGCGCCTTCAGCGCCGCGCTGAAATCGTCGAGCCAGCCGATCGACAGACGCCAGCTCTGCCAGTACAGATCGATGTCGATGGTTCGGCCACGCGACATGTCGATCAGCTCGCCCGCCGCCAGTTGCCGGTCGACCATCCGGTCGGGGCACATCCCCCATCCCAATCCCGTTTCGCACGCGCGCAGATAGCCTGCGACGTGCGGTATCCAGTGCTGCGGCGGATCGAGATCCGCGCGCGTCACGCGCCGGATGAAACGCGCCTGCAACCCGTCCTTCGGATTGAACATCACGCACGGCGCGCGGCGCAGCGCATCGCGCGTGATCCCCGCATCGAAATAACGCGCGTAAAACGCCGGCGAGCACACCGCGCGATAGCGGATTCGCCCGAGCCGCTCCGACCGGCATCCCTGGATCGGCTCGGCCTGCGCGGTCACCGCGCCCTGCACGCTGCCGTCGCGAATGCGCGAGGCCGTGTAATCCTGATCGTCGATCACGAGGTCGAGCAGCGTCTCGCGCTCCGTACAGAACGGCCCGACCGCGTCGATGAACCACGTCGCGACGCTGTCGTCGTTGACGGCCACGCGCAGCGTCGGCCAGGCGCTCGCGATCTGGCCCGGCAACGCGGGCATCCGGCCGCCCAGTTCGGCCTCCAGCAGCTGCACGCGTTCGGTATGCCGGCACAGCAGCGCGCCCGACGTGGTCGCGACGCACGGCTGCCCGCGCTTGACGAGCACGCTGCCGACCCGCTCCTCCAGCAGCTTCACGCGCTGCGACACCGCCGACGGCGTGACGTTCAGCTCCTTGGCCGCCCGCTCGAACGAGCCGTGCCGGATCACGGCCGCGAGGGCATCGAGCAACGCGTAGTCGAGCATTAGATTTCCTTAATCTGCATTAGGTGATTTAGCTTCTCTTATTCCCGCCCCGATCGCAGACTAGCGCTACCCGATTCATCCGTCTACTGCTTCCACGGCTGTCCCCATCATGAACTGGCTCGCTTTTTCCCACGGCGCCGCACTGTGCGCGTCGCTCATCGTCACCATCGGCGCACAGAACGCATTCGTGCTGCGCCAGGGCATCATGCGCTCGCACGTCGGCAAGATCGTGCTGCTGTGCGCGGTGTCCGACATGATCCTGATCGGCGCGGGCGTCGGCGGCGCATCGGTACTGGTCGAGCGCTATCCGACCTTCGTCCATGCGGTGCTGTACGTGGGCCTCGCGTATCTCGCGTGGTTCGGCATCAACGCGCTGCGCCGTGCGTTCAAGCCGGGCCACGACGCGCTCGACGTGCGCGGCGACGCGGTCGCCCCGCCGCCGCAGAGCGCACTCGCGATCGTGCTGATGACGCTCGCATTCACGTGGCTCAACCCGCACGTGTATCTCGACACGTTCCTGCTGATCGGCACGGCCGGCGCGCGCGAGCCGGAAGGCGCGCGGCTCGCGTTCGCGATCGGCGCGATGACGGTCAGCGTCGTGTGGTTCCTCGGGCTCGGCTATGGCGCGCGATTGCTGGCGCCGTGGTTTCGCAAGGCGGTCGCGTGGCGCGTGCTGGACGGCGCGATCGGCAGCATGGTGCTGTTTCTCGCGGCCGTGCAGTTGCGGTAGAGAGGGATGTGTCGCGGCAGATCCTGTCTGCCGCGACGTCAGGCAGTCGGCCGCGGTCGCGACCGGTATGGGGTCGGCGTCAGGCCGTCGAGGTCGCGTCGGGCAGCGCGCCGCCGATCGCCGCGGGCTGGTTGCTCGCCAGTTGCGGTTCGTTGGCTGCCGTCGGGTCCTGCTGCTTCGCCGGATCGACCTTGGCGAGTTGCGTGGCGGCCTGCTCGGCCTTGTCGCCCTCGTAGCGCCAGTACAGGAACTTCTTGCCGCGCTTGCCCATGAAGTACTGACGGTTGACCGACCAGCGGCTCGATTCGGCGAAGCCGACGTGACCGTCTTCCATCTGCTTCTTGAAACCCGCGATCGAGTCGTGCACGTAGTGATCGAAGAACCGGTCGAACGTCGCGCGCGCCGCCGGATCGATGCCCCCCAGCCAGTTGCCGGTGACCCGCGTGGCCGCGTCGATCGCCTTGTACTGCTCCGAGATGGTCCGCGTCAGGACGCCCCCGTTGGCGCGACGGATGAGATCCGCATCCTCGTTCCATTCGCGGTCGGTAATCGCCATGTAGGAATTCACGCCGCCCGGCGGCTTCAGCCGGCCGTCGTGCAGGCGCCGGCTGCGGCTGGCGCGCCACTGGTAGTAGCGGTTCATGTGCCAGATGATCTGCGACTCGAGCCGGCCGCTGTTCGACGCCACGCCCGCGCGCCGCTCGTTGCCCTGCCCCATGTACACGTTCCAGGCCGTCTCCAGCTCGGCGGAAATCGCGAACAGCCCGCCGGCCGATTCCACGATCTCCTTCGGCTCGCGAAACGGCACGCCGGCCTTCCACGCGTCGATATAGAGATTGTTCAACGCGACGTTGGCCAGCTCGTTGGTGCGCCCTTCCTGATAGTTGCGCTCGTAGCCGCCGCCCACGTCCGAGTGCATGCCGGGGTAATACACCTCGCGACAGTTCGAGGGAAGCTTCTGATCCTCACGCACCGAGTCGCCGGGGAATTTCTCCCGGACTTCATGCGATGCGACATAGTGAACACACTCCCGCACGTAGTCCGGAATGCGGATGTCGTTCGCCCATTCCGCATGGCCGCCCTTGTCGATGCTGTGGAGCATACCGCCATAGACCGGCCCGAGGATCGCGCCGACGATGTAGGGCGCCGCCTTCTCCAGGCGGCTGCCGCCGAAGCCTGTCGACGCCACCGTATCGAGGATGCCCATGAAGTAGACGACCACTTCGGGACGCATCCCCTTCATGTTCTTCTTGTTCCACCAGAGCCGGCCGCCGATGTTCTCGGCCAGCTGCTCGGTCAGCATGCGGACGAACGCCCGCGCCTCCGTGGCGCCGCGCGAAAAGCCGAACGCGGCCACGTTGATCTGGCTCACGGCCGGCATGTGGTTCGCCACGTGTTTTTCGAGCTCGCGGAGCATCCAGCGGATGCGCGCCTCGCCCTTGCTCGCGGCCGCCATGCCGAGCGCACCGTCGATACCCTTGCCCGAATCGCCGACCTTGCTGCAGGGGGTGCCGACGCCCTCGACGTACCGGCCCATCGTGCGCGGATTGGCCTTGTTGAACGGGACATGGGCAAACATCGCAAGCTTGGCGATGTTGCTGTACTTGGTCTTCGCGACGTCTGTCGAACCGTTGCCGTCCTCGCCGTAGTTGTTGCCCGTGCCGTCGAAGAAGGCCGTGAACCACACGGGTTTCGGACACTCCTTGCATTGCTCGACCCGCAGCGGATCGAGCGCCTCGCGATGCCCGTTGCGGATCGAGTCCTCGACCGGCGTGATATCGGTGATGCGTCGAATGAGGGGGGGATTGCTCATGGCGGTTACGCTCCTGTTCCGGTCACGCGTCCAGCGTCAATTCCACTGGGCCGGCTTCTTGCGCCCATAGAACGGATTGGGAATTTCCTTCAGGCACGCGCGGTCGGTCAGCTTGCGCTGCGCGTCGCGCTTCGACAGGGCCACCTTCGGGTCCGGGCCGTCGGCGCCGAAATCCATGTCGCCTTCCACGCGGCCATCGGGGAAGAAGTGCAGCACGATACCGCCGCTCTTGTCCTTGACGGGCGGGCGCGTGATCGTGATCTCGCCTTCGCACCACGCCATACCCGGCTGGGTTTCCCGGTGCGTGTACGGGTCGTAGTTCGCGGACGACGCTTCCATCGCGCGTTTGTCGACCACACGCTCCCACCACACCTTGAACGTCTTCGGGGTCTTCCAGCGGAAATCCCACGCGAGACTCGGGCGCGAGCCGCCGCCACCGGACCAGTATTTCGCGCTCCGCGGCGTGGCGTGCGCGCCGTCGGCGCTCGCCGCTTCGTCGAGGCTGTTCTTGTCGGGCGGCAGCAGATAGACGCCGTAGATGTCGTAATCCGTATAGTTGAAGGACCCGGCCGTGATGACGTCGTAGTTCGGGTCGTTCCATTTATTCACTTCGCCCGGCGCCAGGCTGTCCTTTTCGGCATCGTTCACGCTCTTGCTGCACGCAGCCGTGGAAAAAACCATCACGGACAGCAAAGTGATCCAGCAGCGGTTCATATTGAACTTCCTTCTCTTCCAGTCGATTTCATTCGAGTCACGTCGCGCACGCGCCATCACCCGGCTGCTTCCTGCATCCGCCGCCAGTCCTCCGCCGGCACCCGAGCCAGCGCCTCCGGGAACGCCTCTCCCTGCGCCACCGCGTCGAACACGGCGGCCATCGCCGGATCCTCGTCGAAGCGCGCGCCGTAGCGTAACGCCAGTTCGCAATAGATCAGCAGCGACGCCGCACTTTCGGCGCCGTGCGCCTGGCAGCGCGCCAGTTGATCGCGCACGAAGCCGTAGTGCTGCGCGGCCGGCAATGACGCCAGCAGCGCGGGCTTTTCGACACGCAGCCGCTCGAGCATCGTGTACGGATAGCAGGCGGCGAGCAGATCGTCTTCCTGCGCCTGGGTCAACTGCAGCGGAAACTCGGCGGCCTGCCTGACGTTGGCGGGCGCGGCGATGTCCGCCGTCCGGAGCTGCAGCGCGGTATCGCGGTGAATCCAGTGCCGCACGCCCTGCGCCAGATACGCGCGATGGGCGGCGGGCAGCATGTCGAGCCAGAACGGCAGCACGCGCGGATCGAAGAAGCGCATCAGCATCACGCTCTCCATCTGCTCGAGCTGGACATCGACCATCGGCGCCAGATGCGCGGCCAGTCGCTCGAGCGACAGCGGCGATACGAGCACGCTCGCCGCCGGCCACGGAATGCTGCGCGGCTCGATCGCGTCCGCAGCCTCGGCGCTGTCGGCGGCGGGCTGCCATTCGAACAGCAGCGGCCCGACGACTCTCGCCTCGTCGTCGGTGTCGTCGCCGAGCAGCGAGGCCGCGACGAACGCGGGCCACGACGCCTTGTCATCGTCGGGCAAGGTATCCAGCAATGCGCCGTCGATCAGGACGTAAGCGCGCAGCCCGTCCTGCGACGACAGCGCCGCCTGCAGCGCGTCGGCCGTCTGCGCGGCGATCAGGTCATTCGTCATGCGCGGCCCTGCCTCACGCCTTGGCCGCGAACGGCGACGCCATCGATGCCGCGTTGATCATGCATGGCGCGCACGCCGTGCCGGGGAACGCGCGCGCGGGCACGGGCAGGCTGTCCGGCCCGATGAACGTATGCGACGCGGCATGCGCGGTGAATTCACCCTTGGTCCCGTGCACGATGCCGCTGCCGTTCCAGCGCGTATAGCTGGTCCCGCCGTTGATCAGGACTTCTTCCTTCGCGGTGATGGTGATGCGGTTCGCATCGACCTTCACGTCCAGCTTGGCGAGCACGTTGACGCTGTCCTTGAGCGCCTGGATGTCGATATCGGCGGCAGCGGCCACGAGCCGGATGCCCTTCTCGAACGCGGCGACGCGCACCGCCTCCTGCGCGCTGACCAGCATGCTCTTGCCCGCGCCGATGCTCGTGTGGGCGCCGCTCGTCAACGCGACGTGCTGGTCGCTCGCGACATGGGTCGACCCCGTCGTCGTCGCCAGAATCCCCGCCGGGCTCGCGAGCGCGAGGAACGGCTGCGCGAACTCCGGAAACTCGCCCTGCTGCGGATTGCCGCCGCTGCCCCTCAGGCCGTCGTTCTGCGTCCTGAGCGCCTGATGAACGGCATCCTGATCGCCGGACTCCTGCGCCTTCACGTCATGCGCGGACCCCGACAACGATTCGTGCAGGTCGTGCGCCTTGTCGAGGCGCGCGACGGTCTCGCCGATGTCGGTCGCATGGGCACGCGCGTCGTAGCGCGCCTCGCTGGTCACGAGCAGGCCCTTGGCCGCCCGTACCGCGCCATGCGCGTCGGTCCGCAATTCGAAGCCGCGGGCGCGCTGATCGGTGCGCCCTTGGGTCGCGTCGATGCGGACGTTGTGCCCGAGCGTCAGTTCGCTCGCGTCGGTATCGCTGCGCAGCTTCAGCTGGAGCTGCTGCGGCGTGTCGTCGAGCAGCACGTGGTTCGAGCGTCCGCCCGCCGCATTGCCGCTGTCGCCCGACAGCTCGCGACTGCGCAGGCCGGTCAGCACGTGCTGGTCGGGCAGCGCCCACGGCGGCATCCGTTCCGCGTTGTACGTGGTGCCCGACACGACGGGCCGGTCGGGATTGCCGTCGAGGCACATCACGAGCACCTCGCTGCCCACGCGCGGATGCGCGATCATGCCCTTCTCGCCACCCGCCCAGCCGGCGGCCACGCGAATCCGCGCGCTGATCTGCGCCGCACGATCCCAGTGATAGACGATGCAGACGCGGCCGTACTCGTCGACGTCGACGCTGCCGGCTCCCTTCGCGCCGGCAACGGTCGCGGTTTGCGGCGCCAGCACGCGCACCGGTTCGCTGTTGAACCCGCGCCCCGGTCGCCACGGCGTACGTCGATGGCCCGCGACGAAGCGGTTGCGATACTCGGGCTTGCCGTCGGCCTGCAGGTAATTGTTCGCCGCTTCGTGACGGGCTTCGAGAATCAGGTACTCGTGATCCTGCGGGCTGCCCGACGCCACGCTGAAGTGATCGGACAGCTGGAACCAGCGCCCGGGCAGGATGCCGTGATGATTGCCGGCCGCGTCGAAACGCGTCGCGGCCGCCTCGATCTCTTCCATCCGCACGCGCGCGAGCGCGTCGCCGGCGCGCGTCTGCTTCGCGAAGCCGTAGTGCCCCACGTATTCGTGATGCTCGACCTGCGGCGCGACGCCCGGCGGATGCAGCGTCGGAATCTGCGCGTTGGCCGCATGCGGCGCCTTGAAGTCGAACGCCGTCGCGCTGTAACTGCCGGCGGACAGCGACCGTACCGCGGACCATTGCGAAATGGCGTCGGCGGCCATCGGGCCGTCGTGCGTCTGGAAGCGGATCTGCGGCGAGCGGCCGTCGACGGCCGGGCACTGCACCGTGCTGTCGTCGCCGACGATCAGCTTCAGGCCTTTCTCGTCGTGCTCCCACCAGTACAGGAACCCGACGGCTTCCAGATGGCGAACGATGTAGTTCCAGTCGCTTTCGCCGAGCCCGCCGCCCTGGACGTTCATCGTGCGCGCCGGATCGTCGCCGCGCACGCGCCACTCCCACGACGGCGCGAGCCCCTGGTAGTCGGCGAGCAGCGTGCCGATTTGCTGCTGCAGCGATTGGCCGAGGAACAGGCGGTTGTTCACGCGGGTCCGCAGGAAGTGACTCCACGGGCGCAGCACCGCGCGATATTCCGCAATCGAATCGTCGTTGCGGACCAGCGAAAACTCGGTGCAGTAACCGGTGAAATAACGCAGGCCGCCGTCGGGGCGCACCATCGACACCGCGAGCAGCTTGCCCAGCATGTCGGCCAGCGTGACGCCCGCCTCGCCCGACAACAGCGTCACCTCGAACGTGAAATCGATCCCGAGCCCTTCGTGCGCGACGAGTCGCTCGGCGACCAGCCGCGCCGGACGTTGCCGCCCGTACGCGTCGGTCACCGATGGCGCGTCGTCGTGAGGAAAGGACAGCGCGAGCAGGCGTTTGTCCTGCAGGAAAAACGGGGTTCGAATGAATGCCGCCAGATCAGCCATGACCGCCTCAGAATGATTTTTCGTTCGTGTGGCAGCGGCCCGCTGCCTCCCTTAATTTTGGGATGAAAGGATATCGTAGACAACGCGCCGCGACAACGTTGACGCCATGCGTCATTTCCCTAACCTGGCACGGAAAATCGGTAATAAATACAGTGTCTTGCGCGCGGCGGGACCAGCGCTCGAACGGAGGTCGCCGCCGTGATGACGTCACCGCGTCCGGCATGCCGGCGCACGCGCGCGAAACCCGCCGGTTGGTGCACCGGCGGCGGAACCTCGCCACGTGCTCGCCGTCTCAACGCGACCGGCTTCACGTCCCGCAGTCCCCTCCCGTCACCCGCAGCTTACGGAGCAGAACATGGCACATCGCACCCTCGGTACATCCAGCATCCAGGTTTCGCCGCTCGCGTTCGGCGGCAACGTCTTCGGCTGGACCGTCGACGAAAACGCATCGTTCGCGTTGCTCGACGCGCTCGCCGATACCGGCATCAACTTCATCGACACGGCCGACGTCTATTCGGCCTGGGTTCCCGGCAACCACGGCGGCGAATCGGAAACGATCATCGGCAAGTGGCTGAAGCGCTCCGGCAAGCGCGAGCAGGTCGTGATCGCGACCAAGGTCGGGCTCCTCGGCACGCGCGCCGGGCTGTCGAAAGACAACATCCTGAAGGCCGTCGACGATTCGCTGCGCCGCCTGCAGACCGACTACATCGACCTGTATTTCTCGCACCGCGATCTCGCCGACACGGCCCCGCTCGAAGAAACGCTCGGCGCGTATCAAACGCTGATCGACGCGGGCAAGGTGCGCATCATCGGCGCGTCGAACTACAGCGGCGCACGCCTGCGCGAAGCCGCCGCCATCAGCGCGCGCGACGGACTGCCCGCCTACCAGGTCATCCAGCCCGAATACAACCTGCTCGACCGCGCCGACTACGAACGCGATCTCGAGCCGGTCGTGCGCGAGCTGAAGCTCGGCGTCGTCAACTACTACGCGCTCGCGAGTGGGTTCCTGTCGGGCAAGTACCGCAGTGAAGCCGACCTGAAGAAGAGCGTGCGCGGCGATCGCGTCGCCGGCTATCTGAACGAACGCGGGCTGCGCATCCTCGCGACGCTCGACGCCGTGTCGGCGAAGCACGGCACGCAGCCGGCCGCGATCGCGCTCGCCTGGCAGATCGCGCGGCCGACGATCACCGCGCCGATCGCGAGCGCGACGTCGCTCGAGCAGCTCGCGCTGCTCGGTGAAGCGATCCGCGTCACGCTCGATCAGGACGACGTCCGCCAGATCGACGAAGCCAGCGCGCCCTGAAGTCCGTGGCACTGGCAGCGCAGGCCGTGGAACCGCATCGCGGTTCCACGGCCTGCCTGCGATGCGCGCCAGGTGAACGAATGCAATGGCGGGCAGCCGATGGCCGCGCGGTTCGACCGCGCTTCCTCGCGCCGAACCTGACCACACCCTCGCCGCACCGCAAACGAAAACGGCGCGTGATGCACGCGCCGCCGCCGAACCATCCGCGAACCGTCGTCAGCCCGCGGCCTCGCGCGCCGCATCGCGCAGCGCCATCGGCGACGCGCCGTAGCGCTCGCGGATCGCGCGACTGAAGTGCGCCTGGCTCGAAAACCCCCAGCGAAATGCGATCTCGCCGATGCTCGTCTTGCGCAGCCGCGCATCCGTCAGCTCGCGATGCGCGTGCGACAGCCGTTCCGACCAGATGTGCTGCGTGATCGACTCGCCTTCGGCCGCGAAGAGGCGGCCCAGATGCCGCAGCGACAGCCCGACCGCGTCGGCGACGGCCTGCGGCCCGAGCTCCGGCTCGCCCAGATGCGTCGCGATGTACTGCTTCGCGGTCAGCAGGTACGACAACGACGCGCGCGACGCGCCCGCACCGTTCACTTCCGCGTCGATGAGTTCCGCGATCAGCGTGCGCGTGTGCTCGGCGAACCGCGCGGCGTCGCGCTCCACCGGCGCCTTCATGAACCGCTCGACGCTCGCGCGCAACGTCGCGCCGAGCATCGCGCCCGCCCCCGGCTTCGGCGCGATCCGCAGCGGCAGCGCGGACAGTTCGGCATCGAGACGGTCGTCGAACGTCGTGATCGGGATATCGATCAGCAACTGCCGCATCGGCGTGAGGAATCCGAACAGATACGGCACGCGGGTGTCGTACACGACGAGATCGCCGGCCTCCGCGAGCAGGCACCGGTCGTGCTGGATGAAATACGCGCGCCCGCTCAGGATCTGGCAAGCGAACAGCGACTCCTTCGGCAACTGGCGCACCAGCGCGGGGCTGCGCTCGATCACGTGATCCTGCCCGCTGATGTCGGCGATGCCGAGGCCCGGCAGCGCGATATCGGTCTTCTCGGCTTCCAGCCCGGCCGGCGACAGCGACGAGCAGCGCAGGCCGACCAGCGTCGCCGCGTTGAACGCATCCCAGTACGCCATCCGGTCGCGCGCCGGCACGTCGGCCGTCGAGCCTCGCGTGCGTGAAAAAACGGTCGAATTCGTCACGTCGCCTCCTGCTGGCGCCTGTCGTGCGGAGCGGCACGGATTGGGGGATGGTTCGTCTGGATTCTGGTGCGATGCAATGTCCGGCGCGGTCAAGCAATGCGTCCCGCCCAGTCAAGAGCGGCGCGCGCCGGCTGGCTAAAGTCGAGCCCACGACAACCCATGAAGGAGACACCCCGTGGTCGACAAAGCCGTATCCGAATTCTGGCAAAACATTCCGGCGATTGCCAATCCGTTCAAGCCCGATGCGCTGCCCGAGGCCTACATCCCGAACGCGGCCACCGACGACGAGCGCTATTACGTTCCGTTCACCGAAACGGTTTCGTCGCGGCCGCTGTGGATCTCGCCGTCGCAGAACAAATGGTGCGACATCCTGATGGCGAAGGAAGCCGGGCTGGTGAACCGGCACTATCACCCGCACGAGGTGTTCGCGTACACGCTGTCGGGGAAATGGGGTTACCTCGAACACGAATGGACAGCGACGCGCGGCGATTTCGTGTACGAGACGCCGGGCGAGGGCCACACGCTCGTCGCGTTCGATCACCCCGAGCCGATGCGCGCGTTCTTCATCGTCAAGGGCCCGCTGATCTGGCTCGACGACGCAGGCAATCCCGACGGCTACTTCGACGTGCATTCGTACATCGCGATGTGCAAGGCGCATTACGAGAAGGTCGGCCTCGGCGCGCAAGCAGTCGAGAAGCTGTTCCGCTGACGCGGCGAGGCTCACGATGACGTCCCCTTCCTCCTTCCGGCGCGCCTGGACGTACGAGAACAGGCTGCTGCTGATCCTGTTCATGACGTTCGGCTTCGTGTTCTTCGACCGCCTCGCGCTGTCGTTCCTGTTCCCGTTCATGTCGGCCGAGCTGCACCTGACGAACACGCAGCTCGGCATGGTGTCGTCCGCGCTCGCGCTCACGTGGGCGCTGTCGGGCGCCGCGACCGGCGCGTGGTCCGACGCACGCGGCACCCGCAAGCCGCTGCTGGTCGCGGCCGTGCTCGGCTTTTCCGTGTGCTCGGCGCTGTCGGGGCTCGTCGGCGGCTTCGCGAGCCTGCTCGCGTTTCGCGCGCTGATGGGCATCGCCGAAGGCCCCGTGCTGCCGCTGTCGCAATCGCTGATGGTCGAGAGTTCGACGCCGAGCCGCCGCGGGCTGAACATGGGCCTGCTGCAAGGCTCGGCCGCCGGCCTGCTCGGCGCGATGATCGGCCCGCCGGTCGTGATCGGCATCGCCACCGCGTACGGCTGGCGCGAGGCGTTCTACGTGTCGTGCATTCCGGGCTTCCTGATCGCGTTCTGCATCTGGCGCTGGGTGCGCGAAGTGCCGCCCGGCGGCGTGCGCCACGTGCAGGCCGATACCGCCGCGGTACCGGCCGCAAGCGGCGCCGAGTTCAGCCGCTGGACATTGCTGAAGGAGCGCAACATCCTGCTCTGCGTGCTGATCAGCTGCTTCTTCCTCACGTGGTTCGTCGTGATCATCTCGTTCGCGCCGGTGTTCCTTGTGGAAAGCCGCCACCTGGCGCCGTCCGACATGGGCGTCGTGATGACCTGCCTCGGCGCCGCGTGGGTGTTCTGGGGCTTCGCGGTGCCGGCGATCTCCGACCGGATCGGCCGCAAGCCGACGATGATCGGGTTCGCGCTGATCGCGGCCATGTGCCCGGTCGCGCTGATCCACGTCGGCTCGGTCTGGGCGCTCGGCGCGATCGTGTTCGTCACGTACACGGGCCTCGGCTGCTTCACGCTGTTCATGGCGACGATCCCGGCCGAAACGGTGCCGCCGCGAGCGATCGCGAGCGCGCTCGGGCTGATCATGGGCGCCGGCGAGCTGATCGGCGGCTTCGTCGCGCCGACCGTCGCCGGCTTCGCGGCGGACAGGTACGGCCTGCAATTCGCGATGTGGACCTCGACTACCGGCGCGATCCTCGCATGCGTGCTGTCGTTCGGCCTCGTCGAAACCGCGCCGGCCGTGCTGCGCAAGCGCGCGCTCGCAGGCGCCGCGGCCGGCCGCCTCGATACGCACAACCTCGGAGGACGCTGACATGCGCGCACTTCAATGGCATGGCCCGCGCGACGTCCGTCTCGTGGAAATCGACACGCCGCGCGTCGGCCCCGGCGACGTGCGCATCGCGGTCGCGTATTGCGGGATCTGCGGCAGCGACCTGCATGAATACGCGGACGGCCCGCACGCGATTCCGGTCGATGCGCCGCATCCGCTGTCGCGCCGCACTGCGCCGCTGACGCTTGGCCACGAGTTCTGCGGCACCGTCGTCGAAGTCGGCGCGGGCGTGATGACGCTGCGCGCGGGCGACCGCGTCGCGGTCGAGCCCGAGTATCGCTGCAGCCAGTGCGCGTACTGCCGTTCGGGGTCGTACAACCTGTGCGTGTCGATGGGCTTCGCCGGGCTGATGGGCGACGGCGGGATGGCCGACTTCGCGGTCGTGCCGGCCTACATGCTGCATCGGCTGCCCGACGGCGTGAGCCTCGAACAGGCCGCGGTGATGGAGCCGGCCGCCGTTGCACTGCACGCGCTGCGGCGCGGCGAACTGCGGCTCGGCGAGACCTGCGCGGTGTTCGGGCTCGGGCCGATCGGCCTGCTGCTGATCATGCTCGCGAAGCTGCAGGGCGCGACCACGATCGTGGCCGTCGACGTGTCGCCCGAACGGCTTGCGGCCGCCACGCGGTTCGGTGCGACGCATGCGTTGGATGCCTGCACGCTCGATGCCGCCGCGTTGCACGACGCGATTCGCGCGGCCACGGGCGGGCTCGGCGTCGATACGAGTTTCGAGGCGGCCGGGTTGCAGGCTACGTTCGAATCGGCGATGCGGGCACTGCGCAAGGGCGGCCGCGTCGTGATGGTCGGCCTGATGCCGCACGCGGGTTTCGACGCGTTCCGCGCGGTCAACGACGAGCTGACCGTCACCACGAGCGTCGGCTACCGGCATGCGTACGAAGATCTGCTGCGCATCGTCGCGTCGGGCGCGCTCGACCTCACGTCGATCGTCACGCGCACCGTGTCGCTCGAGGATGCCGTCGCCGACGGCTTCGACACGCTGCTCGCCGATCGCGCGCAGATCAAGATCCTCGTTTCGCCCACGCAACGGCCGGCCCGTCGCGCGTCCGCCACCGGGAGCGTCGAGCATGAGTCGTCAGTGGGCGTTTGACGGGCAGTCCGTCGTGGTGACGGGCGGCACATCGGGCATCGGCGCGCGCACCGCGCTGCGGTTCGCGCAGGCCGGCGCATCGGTCGTCGCGCTCGGGCTCGACGCCACCGGCCCGCATGCGCCCGTGCATGCCGGTGTCCGATGCGTGGAACTCGACGTGGCCGACGGCGCGGCGCTGACGCGCACGATCGCCGCGCTGCCGCGGCTCGACGTGCTCGTCAACGGCGTCGGCATCAGCCGGCACGCGGGCGAATACCGGATGGACCAGTTCGAGCACGTGCTGAACGTGAACCTGACGTCGGTGATGCGGGCATCCGACGCGGCGCGGCCCGCGCTGGCGGCCAACGGCGGCAGCATCGTCAATATCGCGTCGATGTACACGTACTTCGGCAGCAAGGACCGGCCCGCGTACAGCGCGAGCAAGGGCGGTATCGCACAGCTCACGCGTTCGCTCGCGCAAGCGTGGGCCGATCACGGTATCCGCGTGAACGCGGTCGCGCCGGGCTGGATCGACACGCCGCTCAGCAGCGCTCTGATGGCCGACACACTGGCATCGCGCCGCATCCTCGAGCGCACGCCGCTCGGGCGCTGGGGCACGGCCGACGAAATCGCGGAAGTGATCCTGTTCCTGTGCTCGCCCGGCGCGTCGTTCGTCACCGGCGCGGTCGTGCCGGTGGATGGCGGGTATTCGACGGTCTAGCGCGCGGCGCGCGAGCCGCGGAAGGTCGCCGGATCGACGCGACCTGCCGATGCCCGTTGCGCGCCACCGCTCCCTTTGACCGTCGCCGAACCGGGTTCGCCCGGTTCATTTTTCTTCATATCAATCAGTAGTCCAATTAAAAATATCCGGCTCGACCGGATCATGTGAGGAGCACTTTGGAGATGACGAAAAAGACCTTTCTGGCGTTCGCGGCCTGCGCGCTTCCGGCCGCGGCGTTTGCGCAGAGCAGCGTGACGATGTTCGGGCTGATGGATACCGGCATCAGCTACGTCAGCAATCAAGGCGGCCACGGCGCCGCTAAATTCGACGACAACATCTTCTTTCCGAACCTGCTCGGCTTCGAGGGCAAGGAGGATCTCGGCGCGGGCACGCGTGCGATCTTCCGGCTCGTCGACCAGTATTCGCTCGGCAACGGCTCGATCATCGGCGGCGGACTGTTCTCGCGCACCGCCTATGTCGGGTTGCAGAACGACCGGTACGGCACGCTGACGCTCGGCAACCAGTACGAATTCATGGTCGATGCGCTGGCCGCCGGCGGCAACGAGATCGCGCAGGATCTTGTCGGCCTGTACGGCTTTCGTAACGGGCCGTTCGATCGGCTCGCGCTGCCGAACAACCCGACCGGCGCATTCGACTGGGACCGCGTCGCGGGCAGCAATCGCGTCGCGAATTCGGTCAAGTACACGAGCCCGTCGCTGTCGGGCCTGACCATCGGCGCGCTGTACGGCTTCGGCAACGTCGCGGAATCGATCGGCGCGAACAACACGGTCAGCATCGGCGCGAGCTACGATCATGGCCCGTTCGGCGCGGGCGCCGCCTATACGAACCAGAAATACGGCGCGGCCGACGGACTGCCGCCCACCAGCGTGCGCAACTGGGGCGCGGGCGTGCACTACACGGTCGGTACGGTCACGGGCAAGGCGCTCTTCACGACCGTGCACAACGCGCGCAACGGCGCGGGCGCGTGGTCGGCGGAAGCCGGTGCGGCGTGGCGGCCGTCGCCGGTATGGGTGATCGGCGCGAGCTACACGTACATGAAAGGCAACGACACGCTCGACGACGCGCACGCGCACCAGTTGCTCGCCGCCATCCAGTACTGGCTGTCGAAGCGCACGATGGTGTACGTGGCGGGTGTGCATCAACGCGCGAGCCACGGCGGCAACGCGCAAATCAACGGCGTGATGGACGCGAACGGCGCGTCGAGCGGCGCGTTGCAGTCGATCGCGCGGGTGGGGTTCAGTACGCGGTTCTGATGCGGCGCGGGCTGTCGGCGTTCCGGCAACCCGCGCTGTTCGCCGACAACGCGATTGCGCGCGCAGGTCACAGAAACAGCAGCGCCGGATTCAACGCCGTTTCGTCGCACGGCTGCGCGCGCCAACCCAGCGCCACCGGCACCGAATACAGTCGCCGCGCGCCGAAGCGCGGCCAGAAATGGCACAGCCCCGGTGCGATCACCTGCACCACGGACAAGCCGATGTCGGGCCGCGTCTTGTCGACGACGAGCACGTCCATGCCGGCTGCCGCGATGCGCCCGACACACTCCGCGATCACCGCCGGTAACGACGCGGCATCGGCCCGCCGCCACGTCGAAGGCGTCGTTGCCGGCATACCTGCCGCCGGATACAGAAATCCGGTCGACGAAAGCGTGTCGCGATCCCACGGATGCGGCGCATCCGCCGCGATATCGAGCAACTGGTTGACTTCGGTCAGCGCCCGCTGCACCGCGATCCGGCCATCGGGATGACAGCCGAAGCCAATCGAGAAACGCCCGTCCCGCGGATTCTCCGCGAGCGCGACCACGGTCGGCACCGCGAGATCGGTCGTGATGTCGAGCGCCCATACGCGCCATCCGAACGTCGCGTATTCGTGCACGAGCGCGTCGAAATACGGATCGTCGAAAGCCGCGAGATCGATGCCGGGGCGCGCGATCCGGTTGTACCACCAGATCGCGACCGCATCGCGCTCGATCAGCTCGAGCATGCCTTGCAGAATCGCCTCGTCGAGGCTCGAGCCGGCGGCGCAGCCGTTCGGGTTGTGCACGCAGGCGGCCATGGCCTGCGCGCTGTCGGGCGTTTCCGCGTAGCAGTAGCTCAGCGGCACGAGGCGACGCCGGCCGTTCACGAGCGACCACGCAGGCGTCCAGTCGATGACGTCGCGCGACGTGAAGCGCGGCGGCACCTGCTTGCGGACATCGCGGCTCAACGCGTTGATCGCGTCGCGCGCGTCGAATTGCCGTTCGCTGAACTGCTGAAGCGCGTTCACATGAATCGGTTCGGCGTCGCAGGCCGGATCGGCGCGCAGGCTGTCGAGGCTGCCGGTCACCGTCGCCTCGTCGCCCTGATACACGCTGCTGAAGCGTTCGAGCGCCTCGCACAGCGCGCTGGTGCGGGCCTGCTCGTCGGTGCGGCCCTTGCCGGAGCAGAGCCGGTCGAACCGGTTGCTGTCCGGCACGGCGGCCGGGCATACGAGAAAGCCCGACGCGTAGACCTTGCGCAGGCCCGCGTGCCGCTTCGGCATCGGATGCAGATACGCGATCGCGCCGCTGACCGGCGAAATCAGATGCGCATGACGCGCGAACACCCGTTGCGGATCGGCGCTCCGGTAGCCGCCGTCCGTCCGCGCCAGCGGCGCATCCCCGGCGAGCCGCGGCGCGCGCGCCGCCTGCTCGCGCATCCACGCGGGATTCCCGCAGCACGGGCATTGCGGCCGCCTGACCACACGGTGACGTTCGACGGCCAGCGTGTCGAGTCGATGCGCGACGATGTGCGTTTGCGCACGTTCCGCGACCACGCGGTTGACCGCGAGCTGCTCGACCGTCGCGGCCACGAGCGCGGCCGCGGCGGCGGCGGCCGCACGCGAGGCGGCCACCGGTACACGCGTCGCGTCGCTGCCGTGATGGCGCGCCAGCAACGCCTCGACCGGCCGGTTGACGCGCATCCAGTAGCGCACGCATTCGATGCACGGCGCCTCGGCAAGCGCGTCGGCGCCGCCGGTCAGCAACGGTCCGATCAGCGTCTGCACGCCGCCGGTCGCCACGACGAGCAGCGCACCGCCGCGCGCCGCCACGCGGGCGGCGCACGCGGCGAGATCGTCGCGGTCGTGCGTATCGACGATCGCGACCGTCAGTTCGGCCTCCTTTGCGATGCCGATACCGGCCGCGTCGAGCGCGCGCCGGAGCGCCGTACCGTCCGCACCGAACGTCTCCACCGCGACCCGCAGTTGGGCCATGCGCGCGCACGCGGCGTCGCCGTCGAGCCCGGCCCGTTCGAAGAAGCCGCGCGCCGCATCGTCGCCGTGCGGCGGATCGGCGCGTACGTAGCCGCGCCGCACCAGGTGATCGAGCCGCGCGAGCACGTCCCATTCGCCGAACGTGCCGGCCAGCGACGTCACGATCTCGGCAATCGTCATGCGCGCCCGCAGACATGCTGCGATCCGCACGAAGATCGCTCCGGACAGCATCGCGCGCCTGAATTCGTCGACGACGAACAGCGTATCGGGCCCGGCATCGAGCACGAGCAGGTGCGGCTTGAAGCGCAATACGCGCGAAAGGTCATCGAGCATGCGTCGGGTTCCGTGCGACGGGTCGGACGAACGTCGCGCGGCCCCGGGCAACCGCCCAAGGCCATGCGACGGTGCGCGGGTCGGCCGCGCCCGCTCAACAGCAGGTGAACAGGTAACACGGCCCCGCGTCGCAGTAGGCCGCGAGCGCCACGGCCTCCTCGTCCAGGTGCGCCGGCTGCTCCGGTATGCCGACCGTCATCACGTTGCGCGGCAGGTTCCAGCTCCCGCCGCCTTTCCCGTCGCTCGTCCAGCCATGATCGCCGCCCGTCTTCTCGATATCGATGTCGATGATCCACGGGCACTGATAGCCGAAGTATTTCGCGAGCGTATCCAGCGGCCGGTCCAGCAGTTCGGCCTTGAACGCCGGGTCGCGCCACGAGAGCGCGATCGCGCGCAGATAGACCTTCTGAAACTCCAGCATCGATTCGAGCGTCGGATTAGCGTTGTCCTTTGCCATGTCGGTTTCCCCGGAGTCATTCCATGATGGTGATGTGGTCCGCGTTGTACGCGGCCAGCGCCTGCGCGAACTGCGCCTCGTCCGCCGGCGCGGGCGGCAGGTACAGCGTGAGCCTGTTTTTCTGGCCGGCTGTCCAGTCGCCGTTGACGGTCGGTGTCCACTCCGACGATTTGAGCTGCACCTTCAGGTCGAGCTTGAACGGAAAGTGATAGTCGAACTGCTCGCGCAATGCGTGGACCGGATCGGCTTCGAGCTTGTCGAGAAACGCCGGCGAATGCCAGGCGAGGGCGATTGCCCGGATGACGGTCGCGCGGTATTCGAGAAACTGTTCGTACGTCGGTAATCGAAGATCCTTGCTCATCTTTATGCTCTCCTGAATGACGGTTTGAACTGCTTACGGCAACGACTGCAACGTCGCTTCGGCGAGCCTGGCGATCCGGCCCATGCCCGCCGTCGTTGCAATTTCGACTGCGCGCCGGCATGCGTCCAGCGCGGCCACGCCGCCGCAACGCGGATCGGCGCGGCGCAAGTACTCGCCCTGCTTGAGCAACAGCTGGGCTTCGTAATACCGTTCGCCGCTCGTTTCGCACCAGGCGAGGCACTGCCCGACCTGCGCGAGCGCCGCGTCGTAGTCGCCGCGTTCGGCATCCAGCTCGGCAAGCAGCGACGCGTAGTAGGTGAGTCCGAGCAGGCCGCCCGACTGCCGCTGTGCGTCGAGATGCGCGACGACGCCCGCGCGATCGCGTTGCGTCCATGCATGAATGATCGCGGCGTAGTGCCCGACCGCGCGCAGCCGGTGCGCATCCGCCAGCCGGAGAATCGCCTCCGACACGGCTCGCGCCGCGTCGCGGTCGCCCGCGAGCTGATGCGTGCGCGCGAGGTACATCATCGTGACGCCGAGCGTCGGCAGATGGTCGAGGCAGGTCGCGCAATACACGGCTTCGCGCGCCATCGCGAGCGACGGTTGCGGATCGTCGTCCATGCACCAGCGCACGCTGGCGAGCGACGCCATCGTCCACGCGCGCGTATCGAGCCCCAGGATGCGCCGGTGGCCCGCGTCGCGTCGCGCGTCGTAGCCGGCCAGCACCGCGTCGAACGCGGCACGGGCGCGCGCATAGTCGCCGTCGACCCACAGGCTCATGCCGCGCATCGCGTCCGCCGCGACCTGCACGCCCGCCTCGCCGCGCTCGGTCGCGAGCGTGTCGAGCCGCTTGCCGATCCGGCGCACGGTCGAGCGATCGCCGGCGACGTGGTAGTAGGTCGACAGCGTCCACAACGCGCTGATCTCGAGCTCCGGGTCGTCGAGCGTCCGGGTCTGCCGCAACAACTGCTCCGCATGCTCGCGTACCTGCGGATCGGCCCAGCCGAATCGCGCCATCGTCGCGTGCGTCAACGTGGCGCGAATGCGCGCACTGTCGTGCTCGCGCTGCGCGTGATCGGCGGTCGCGAGCCAGTCGAATACGGCCTGCCCGTAGCGGATCGCGTCGTCGTATCGCGAACGTTCGAGCGCGCGACGCGCCGCATCGATGCCCTGGGCGATCGCGTCCGCGCACGCGCCGGCGCGCGCGAAGTGCCCGGCGACGCCGAACGCGTGCGCACCGGCGCCGCGATCGGCCCGCGCGAGCAACGCACGGCCGACGCGCGCGTGGTTGCCGCGCCGCACCGCAGGCGGCATCGATTCGTATGCGGCGTCGCGAATCAGCGCATGGCGGAACGCATAGAACACGCGATCGCGCCGATGTTGCGCGTACACGATCCGCTCTTCGAGCAGCAGCCGCAGATGGGCATCGAGCGTGGCACGATCATGCGGCGATGCATCGGCGAGCAGTTGCGCATCCACTTCGAGCCCGATGGTCGCGGCAAGCTGCGCGGTGTCGCGTGCGTCGTCGATCCGGTCGAAGGCCAGACCGAGCATGCCGCCAAGACTGAGCGGCAGCGGATAAGGGTCCGTTGCCGATGGCCCGGCAAGCGGACCGTCCGCGCCGCTCACCGTCAGTTCTCGCGCGACGGCCTCGATGAACAGCGGGATGCCCGCGGTGCGATCCGCGAGCCGGTCGAGCCACGCCGGATCGAACGCGCCCGGGCCGAGATGCGCCGACATCAGGCGTTGCGCGTCGTCGCGCGGCAGGCGGCGCAGCACCACGCGGTCGGCCGCGCCGCGCCAGCGCGCGAGCTTGTCGGGGCGCGACGTGAGCACGATGCACAGGGCCGCCGCGCGCGGCGAGCGCCGCAGATACGCGAGAAACTCCTCGGTCGAACGATCGAGCCACTGAACGTCCTCGATCACGAGCAGCACCGGCGCGCCGTTGCCGAGCGATACGAGCAGTTGCTCGAGGACGTCGAACAGCGCGTGCTGTTCGCGCGCGCTCGACCACAGGAGCCCGTTCGCGTCGCAGGGCAGCCCGAGCCAGGTCGCGAGCGCGACACGCGCCGCCGCATGGTCGCAATCGAGCGGCGCGATCATCGCGTCGATCGCCGCGAGCGCCACGCCCGGCGCGCGATCGGCATCGACGTGCCAGTGCGCGGCGATGAACCGCAGGACCGGAAACAGCGCATGATTCTCGCGTTCTGGCAGACAGCCGCACTGCGCGAACGCGTGGCCGCGGGTCCGCACGGTCTCGCACAGCTCGTGCACGAGCCGCGACTTGCCGAAGCCCGCATCGCCGACGACGAGCCGCGGCACGCCGAGCGGCGCCGGCTCGCCGCGCAGCGCGCGACGATGCCGCCCGAGCGTGTCCTGCCACGCGCGCAGCAGTGCGTCGAACTCACGCGCGCGGCCAACCATGGGCGTCCGTCGGCCGGCGTCGAGCGAATCGAACGGCGTATCGGCGTGCCGCTCGCCGAGCAATTCATGAACCGGCTGCGACACCAGGCCCGCCCGCGCGAGCCGCAACGCGGTCGGCCGCGAATCGGCATGCCGTTCGAGCACGAGCCGCGCATCGTCGCTGATCAGAATCTGTCCTGGGCCGGCCAGCCGCAGCAGCCGCGACGCCGCGGCGGGCGTCGACACGCCCGACATGTGCGACGCATGCGCGAGCACCTGCCCGACGTGAATCGCGGCGGCCACTTCGACCCGCCAGCCCTCTTCGCCCTCGGCAGCACGGCCGCCGGCGGCCGGCGGCGCCGGCAACCGCGCGCGCCCGGCGACGCGCACCATGTCGAGCGCCGCCCGCACCGCGCGGCGGGCGGGCCGGTCGATGTCGCCTTGTAGGCCGAAATGGAACAGCAGCGTGTCGCCGAGCCGTCCGCCCGTGTGTGCGCCGTAACCGACCGCGATATCGGCGCACTTCGTCAGCCACTGTTCCTCGTAGCCGTCGAGCGCCACGCCATGCTCGGTGCCGGCATGGCGCTGGCGGCCCTCTCCAGCGATCGTCACGCAGCAGCACAGCGTGGTGATCTGCCGGTACTCGCCCACTTCGGCGAGCGTTTCTCCGCGCGGCGCAAGCGGGTGCGAACGCGCCTGCCGGCCGGCGCGACGGGCGTCGAACTGGCCGACCAGCGCGGCGAAGTTGAGCGCACGAAACTGCGCCGCGAGCGCCTCGGCCGACGCGGCACGCTGCCGCGGATTCTTGTTCAGCGCATGCCGCAGTACCGCGCCGAGCGGCAGCGCCGCGATCGACGGCGGAAGCGCGACATCCACCGGGCTCAGTTGCTGATAGAGGATCTCGGCCACGCTGGCGCCCTGCATGACGACCTCGCCCGTCAGGCATTCGAGCACGATCAGGCCCCACGCATACAGGTCGCTGGCGGGCGTCGGCGGCTCGTTGCGCAGTTGCTCCGGCGCGCAGTACGGCGGCGAGCCGAGTACCTCGGTCGCGAGCGTCGCGGTCCGGCGCGCGATGTCTTCGGTACCGGGCAGCAACGCGCCGATGCCGAAATCGAGCAGCTTCGCGTGCGGCCCGTCGTCGGCGATCGCGATCACGATGTTTTGCGGCTTCAGATCGCGATGCACGATGCCGCGCCGATGGGCGGCCGCGAGCGCGTCGAGCACCTGCGTCATCAGCCGCCCCGTGTCGATGGCCGACAGCGGCCCGTCCGCCGCGAGCCGGTCGCGCACCGTCCGGCCCTCGACCAGTTCGAATACGGCGAACAGCCGGCCGTCGGGCGCTTCGCCGCGGTCCAGCAGCGCCACGATGTTCGGATGCCGCAGCGCCTCGCACAGGCTCGTCTCGCGCCGGAAGCGCGCACGTTGGTGCATGCGCTCCGGCGCGGTCAGCGCGGCATCGTCGCGCATCAGCTTGATGGCGACGGCGTGCCCCGTCTCGTCGCAGGTCGCCCGAAACACCACGCCGTTGCCGCCTTCGCCGAGCAGCGGGCCGAGCCGGTAATGCCATTTGCCGGCGAGCGTCGCAAAAGGCGCCGCGTACTTCGGTGGTTCAGGTGCATCCGGCCGGGCGAGGGCGCGGGATACGGTCGGCAGCACGGCCGGTTCTTCCGCGTTCACGGGCAATGAACGATCGGGCCCGGCGCCGCGCGCGGCACGCCGATACGCGGCCCGGCGGCCGGCACCGACTCGCATTCGAGATGCTCGCCGCGCATGACCCGGAACGGCACATCGCCGAAACGGACGCTGCCGCGTCGGCGCTCGACGAGCTGGCTCGCACCGAGCCCCGGGAGCGCCGCGAACTGGCTCCGCGCGCGATGAATCTGCACGTTGACATGGGACGCATCGATGCCGAGCATGCGCGCGAGCCGGTCGAGTTCGATCCACCCTTGCGTGGCGGCGTCGTAGCCGGCCTGCATGTCGGCCGAGCGGGCGCGGGCGAGCGTGACGAGGCTGTAGTGATGGGCGCGCTCGCCGAGGTCGACCGCGCCGCCGCGGACATGCAGCAGCATGCGCACGTGCTCCTCGTTGCGGCTGACGAGGAATTCGAGCAATGGCGCCGGCGCGGCCGGATCGGCGGGGGCGGCAAGCATCACCGTCGAGCCATGGCGCGCGAGGGCGAGGCGCCACGCGAAGTCGCCGGTCGACACTTCGTCGCCGTCATGGAGCGCGCGCGGCGGCAACGTGTCGTCGCACAGCCATTCGCCGGCCGGCGAACGGACGATCGTGACCGGCTGCGCGGCAGGGACCGGCAGGATCTGGCGCGGCGCCAGCACGATCGGCGCGGCGGCACCGCGAATCGGCCACAGCGTATCGGCCGGATCGTCGAGCGACTCGACCCGCCACGGCGCGGTGCCGGCCCTGCCGAAGCGGATCACGTCGCCTTGCTGCAGCACCGCATGCTCGCCGTCGCGCAACGATACGCCCGATACCGACGTGCCGTTGCTGCTGTGATCGTGGAGTTCCCAGAGCCCGCCGACCCAGCGGATATGGGCATGGACGCGGGACACCGAGCCGTCCCGGATGACCGTGTCGCAGCGCGCGTCGTCGCGGCCGAACACGTGATACGCGCGGAGCAGGCATGCGTCTCCGGAAGCGTCGTTCTTGAGTATCGCCATGGCCGCCCCGTGTCGGATTCGCCCGGATCGTTCGAGTGACGCATCGACGCTGCCGGGCAAGCGATTGATTCGATGATCGCGAACAGTGCCGCCCGTTCGCCGCCTCGTTACCTGTTTTTCTGGTCAGTTGCCTTGCCGGGTGTTACCCGCGCGCCGCGCGTCATTTCAGTAAATTGAATGGTCGATTACTTTGTTGTTTTAAAACCGAGCGCCTCGATGAAAATCCTGACAAATAAAATCACGCACCGCAACCGGCATACCTGGATAACGATTTTATATTGCAATGCTTTACCTTTTCGATGAATTTTCGGGGTGCGAATAAAGGGTCGAAATTCTTCATCGCCGGGCGAGATGCCGCCATTCATGCGCAACGCCGGCATGACGACATTGAACGACGGAGCGGGATAATTGATCTTTGCACGCGCGGAAGTTTTGTTTGGCCGGTCGAAAATAAAATAAAACCGTTTCGATTTTATAAATAATTTTCTCTGGTGTTTTTATAATCGCCGCCGTTTAACTTATTCATGAATCACGTCGTGCCGCAGCAAATATCCCGCGATATAGTCGGCGAACGCAGGGGGTGTCGGCACGATCGTGCATCGCGAATGGTCACCCGACCGCAGCGACACGTGATGCGGCATCGCGCCCTCTGTTTGTCGAGGAGCCATCCACCGACGCCCTCGACGGAGCGCGCCCACGAACCACGCCAGCACAAGCCCTCCACTACAG
>NZ_JACFYV010000079.1:0-26332 GCF_016759955.1 Burkholderia sp. KCJ3K979 | reverse complement strand
AATGTGTATAAGAGACAGCGCCGTAACCGGGCGCATCCCACGCGAGTACACGCCGCGATGCACCGAGCGCGTCGAGCTGGCGGACCCACGATGCGGCGCCCGAGCCGATCCCGTGCAGCAGCACGACGGGCAGCGCACGGCCCGCATGCTGCGCGCCGGCCTCGCCTGCACCCGCCTCACGGTAGCCGATCGTGCCCGCCGCGCCGGCCGCGCAACGCTGCTCGGGAAACTGCCCGAGCAGCGCGGCGAACGCCGCGGTGCGGTCGCGTTCACGTTTGTCGATGACACTCATTGCTTCATCCGCCCCGTCTCAGCGCTTGATCTTCGCGAGCGGCGAATCGGGCGGATACGTCGGCGTGATCGGCTTCGACGAACCGAGCATCACGCACATCAGCGCATCTTCCTCGCCGATGTTGATTTCCGTGCGATACACGCCCGGCGGCACCGAGATCAGGTCGCGCTCGCCGAGGATCGCTTCCCAGGTCTCGCCGTCGCGCTCGCAGATCACCTTCATCTTGCCGCGCAGCACGAAGAAGATTTCCTCGACGTCGATATGGATGTGGCTCGGGCCGATGTTGCCGGCCGGGATGACCATCGTCGAGAACGTGAAGTTGCCGGCCGGCACCGTGTTGACGTCCTTCGCGACGCCCGTGCCGCCCGTGCCGACATAGCGCATCTGCGCACGGCGGTACTTCGGGTCGTAATCGGCCTGGAACTTCAGCGCGTCCCAGTCGTAGCGCCGCGTCGCATAGCGCGCGACGCGCCCTTCCATCCAGTCGTTGAAGCTTGCGCCTTCCGGCTGGTCCCACGACTTGCGTTCGAGATCGGCGTCCGCCATCGTCCTCTCCTTCATTCCGAGTGAAAACTTCAAATCAGTTCATTACGAAGCCGCCGTTCACCGGCAGCAGCTGGCCCGTCACGAAGCGCGCGCCGTCCGACAGCAGGAACAGCACGGGGCCCGTCACGTCCTCAGGCAATTGCGTGCGCGTCAATGCGCGGCCCTGCAGGTAGAACGCATGGCGTTCGGCCGGTACGTACGCAGTCGCCTCGACTTCGGTCAGCCCCGGCGCGATCGCGTTGACCGTCACGCCGTGCGCACCGAACTCGCGCGCCTGCGCATGCGTCATCGCGATCACCGCGCCCTTGCTGGCGACGTACGCGAGCAGCTTCGGCGCGCCCCACAACGCGGTGTCCGACGCGAGGTTCACGATCGCGCCGCGACCCGACCGCGCGAGGTGCGGCAGCGCCGCATTGCTGACGAGCCACACGCCGCGCACGTTCACGTTCATCACGGCATCCCACGTCGACACGTCGAGCTCCGTCGACAGCTTGCCGCCCGAGTTCGTGATCGCCGCGTTGTTGATCAGCGCATCGAGGCCGCCGAGCGCCGCCGCGCCCTGCGCGACGAAGGCATCGATGCTCGCCGGGTCGGCCAGGTCGAGTGCGAAGAAATGCGCGGCGTGGCCGGCTTGCGTGAGCCGCGCGGCCAGCGCGCGGCCCTCTTCCGCCAGCACGTCGCCGAACGCGACTTGCGCGCCCGCTTCGACCAGCGCCTTCACGAACGTGGCGCCGAGACCGCGCGCACCGCCCGTGACGAGCACGCGGCGGCCGGGCAGCGCGACGACCGGAGCGAACTCAGCCATTCGCGGGCTCCGCGGCGGCATGCGCCGCACGATGCGCGTCGAGCGCGGACAGATGCTCCTGCGCACGCTGGCGCAGCATCCGGCGCACGCGCGTGATGCCGACGTCGTGCTGGTACAGGTATTCGTGATCGCGCGCATGCGGCGCGAGGCTTTCGAGGACGTAGCGATCCTGCTCGAGCACGTCCCAGTGCAGGCCTTCGAGGCGGTTGCGATACATGAAGCGCCACACGTCGCGCTGCCAGCCGCCGACCTTGCGGGTACGCCAGAAGTAAACCTGGCAGTGGTCGCCGTCGACCGGCGTCGCGAAGCCGATGATCCCGAAATTGCCGCCCGGGCCGAACTTCTGCTTGTACGGAATCGCGAGACGCATCCACAGGCAGCCCGTTTCGCCGAGCTCGACCCAGTCGAAGTTCACGTCGCGCTGGCCGATCTTCTCGAACATCAGGCCCGTGTCCGTCTTGCGCACGCGCATGTCGGCCTGCTTGTCGCCTTCGGCCATCGAGTGCGACGTCGCGTGCAGATAGGCGCCGTGCATCGGGTCCATCACGTTGTCGATCGCGTACTGGTAATTGCACTTCCAGTTCGATACGCACAGGAAGTGCGCATACTCGTCGGCGACCAGTTCTTCCGGCAGGTTCAGCGGCGCCGGCTCGCCGTGCGCTTCGTCGCCGAACCACAGGAAGATCGCGCCGGCCTTCTCTTCGACCGGATACGACTTCACGCACTTCATGCCTTCGAGCGGACAGTTCGACACGGCCGGCACACGGTTGACCGTGCCACCGCCGTCGACTTCGATGCCGTGATACCAGCACGCGATGTTGCCGCCGAGGTTCCAGCCGAGCGACAGACGCGCGCCGCGGTGCGGGCAACGATCTTCCAGCGCGTGGACCTTGCCGTCGTGATCGCGCCACAGCACGATCTGCTCGGACAGGCGCGTGAGGCCGACGGGCGCGTTCGACACCTGCCAGCTCGGCGCGACGGGATACCAGTAGTTCTTGATGCCGCGGTCGAGATAGTCACGGACCGGGTCGTGGTGGGCTTCGTGTTGGTCGGGGGACGTCATCAGTGTGCTCCGGATGCGGTTGTCGGGTCGGCGCTCAGGCGCGCGGCGCGGTCGGTGCGTTCATTCCGCCAGCGAGGCCATTTCGGCGCGGAAACGCTCGGGTGTCCAAACCGTGCCGTCCGGCGCGCGGAAGCCGATGCGGTTCAGCCCCGCGACGACATCGTCCAGCTCGGTCGCGCCGCTCTCGAACACGCGTTCGAGCGCATCGCCGAGGTCGTTCTCGTACTGGGTCGGTGCGGCCTTGCGGTTCTGCCAGATCTGGTTCTCGACCTGACCGGGGATTTCGATCTGCCCCTTGCCCGCGACGTTGTTCGGCTGCGGCGCCACCCACGGCTTCAGGAAGGGATTGAAGTTGACGGTCGCTTCTTTCATGTCATTCCACCTTGATCTGGATTTCTTCACCGGCGAGGCGCACCGCGTACTGCTTCAGCGCACGTCCGCCCGGCCCCTTCAGGCATGCGCCCGTCTTGATGTCGAACACGGCCTCGTGCAGCGGGCATTCGACCGTGCCTTCGTCGACGAACCCCTGCGTCAGCAGCGCGTACGCATGCGGGCATACGTTCTCGAGCGCATACACGTCGTCGCCGACGCGGTAGATCCCGATTTCCACGCCGTCGGTCCGCTTGAACTCGATCGGCGTGTCTTCCGACAGCGCGCCGGCATGACCGGCGCAAATCCATTGTTCAGACATCTCACACCCTTCCTTCTGATCGACTCTCGGTTTGCTTCGATTTGTTCCATATTAGGAACATCAGTTTATGGATGGTGATTATAGGAGCGACTTTCCACGATCAAAATAAAAAGCTGCATGTCCTAGGGAAAACACCGACACTTAGCTCGGCCGCTCCCTTCGTCTACCCTATCGAATGTAATTTTTTGTTATGCGACGGGGAGTTATCGGCTTTTTCGAGACATCACGCGGTATTGCCGGGCGTCTGCCCGGCGCTCATCCGTCCCGAAAAATTTATTTTTGATCGGGCGCGCACCCCCTCTATACTCCATTCCATTAAAGGTACATTGTTCCTTATATGGAACATAAGAATGCCCGTTCGGCGATGAACATGCGCGACGGCCGGCCGTCCCCGCGCAGGCCGTCACAACACGTATTCATCAGGTTGGAGAGTCAGGAGATCAAATGGTCAAGCATGCGGTAGCAGCAGCAGTCATCGGGATGGGCGCCGCGTCGGGCGCGTGGGCGCAGAGCAGCGTGGTGCTGTACGGCAGCATGGATGCGGGCGTCGCATACGTGAACAACGTCGGCGGCCACGCGAAGTGGGCGATGATCCAGGGCAATACGCAGCCCGACCGGTGGGGCCTGAAGGGCAAGGAAGATCTCGGCGACGGACTGTCGGCGATCTTCCAGCTGGAAAACGGCTTCTATACGAACAACGGCCAGTTCGCGACGGCGAACACGATCTGGAACCGCGCGGCGTTCGTCGGCCTCAGCGCCGAGCGCTACGGCACGCTGACGCTCGGCCGCCAGACGCCGCTGTCGTTCGACTATCTCGATCCGCTCAGCACCGCGTATCTCGCGCTGAGCTGGTACGCGTTCCATCCCGGCAACATCGACGGGCTCGCCGCGACCGGCAACGTGCCGTACAACAATTCGATCAAGTACCGTTCGCCGACCTTCGCGGGTTTCTCCGCCGCGGCGACGCTCGCGCTCGGCAACACGACGAACTTCTCGACCGGCAAATCGGTCGGCGTCGCGCTGAACTATGCGAACGGGCCGTTCAAGGCGTCGGCCGTCTACTCGAACGAGCACGACCGCTCGATCCTGATCAGCCAGACGGGTATCACGTCGTTCCAGGGGCAAAACACCGCGAACGGTTATCTCGCCAGCAAGGTCGAGAACATCGGCGCGGGCGCGTCGTACCAGATCGGCGACTTCCTCGTGCATGGCCTCTACACGCGCGTGAAGATGCAGTCGAACGGGTTTTCCGACACGTTCCAGAGCTACGACGCGGGCGTGAATTACCGCAGCAGCGCGTTCAATACGATCGCGGGCGGTGCGGCGACCACGACGCTGGCCGGCCGCCGCTGGACGCAGGTCGAACTCGGCGACATCTACGCGTTGTCGAAGCGCACGCAGCTGTATGCGAACGTGCTTTATGAACACGGCTCGGGCGGCGCGAAGGCCGCGTTCTTCACGGCCGGCGTGTCGAGCACCGCGAACCAGGTGATCGTGCTGACCGGCATTCATCACTCGTTCTGAGCGAACTCGGGCACCGCGCCTGCGGTGCCCGAAAACGACAAGAGCGGCCCGCGGGCCGCTCTTGTCGTTGCGATGCCGCGCACCGCGGCCGGCTCGATGCGCGAGCGTCAGAACATCGCGACCTTGTGGCGCGCATGCGCGAACGTCGGGTCGCTTTCGAGCGGACGATAGTTCAGCCGTTGCGACAGGTCGACCGCCGCGCCGCACACCGCTTCGACGAGCCGCTCCTTCTCGCCGGCCTCGCCGATCTCCGAGCGCGGCACCGTCGCGGTGATCGCCGCGACGATCGAGCCCGAATGATCGCGCACGGGCGCCGTCACCGCGGAAATGCCGCTCTCGAACGCCGCCTCGCTGACCGCATAGCCGAGCCGCGCGTAATGACGCACGCGTTCGTACAGCTCGTCGACGGTACCGGGCGTACGCTCGGTGAACTGTTCGAGTTTCTTCTCCGGATAGAGCTGTCGCAGCGCATCGCGCGTCAGGTCGCCCATCAGCACGTGGCCGTGCACGGTCGCATGCGCGGGCAGCCGCGTGCCGACGTGCACCTTCACCGAACCGAACATCGACGCATTGCTTTGCGCCTTCGCAACGAACACCACGTCACGCTGGTCGCGGATCAGCAGGTGCGTCGACAGGCCGGTCGAATCGCGCAGCCGTTCGAGCACGGGCGTGCCGAGATCGGTCAGTTCGAGCGAATTCAGGTATTCGAAGCCGAGCCGCAACACGCCGACGCCGAGCCGGAAATAGCGGTCGCCGTTCACGCGTTCGAGAAAGCCGAGCGCCTCGAGCGTCTGCAGCAGGCGGAACGTGGTCGTGCGCGGAATGCCGATGCGCTTGGACAGCTCGGGTGCGCCGAGCACGGGCTCGCGCGCGGAGAATTCGGCGAGGATCCGCAGCCCGCGTTCGAGCCCCGGCACCAGATAGGACGAAGCGCCGCCGCCCGACGACTCGTCGTCGCCAGGCACCGCCGGCTCAGGTGCATCGCTCATCGTTGTCTTGACCATGTGGACATGGGCGGAAGGAAATCAGTCACGAAACAGGTCATGGATCGCCGTGGAGATTCAGTCATGCTACCTCAGTGCGCGCGTGGGTTCGCGCCCATGCGCGGCGCCGCGATGCGGCACGCGCATCCACGCACCATGACGCGTCATTCAAGGTCGAGAGGATAGCAGCGTTGGACGGCGCGACGCCATGCGGAAATCGCCGGACGGCGGGAAGGCGGCCGCGCGGCGCCGGCGCCGGCGCGCGGCACGCGGTCGGGCGACGGTGGCCGAAGCGTGAGCGTCGACGCCAGGCAGCCTACAGACGCGACAGATAGACGCGAATGGTCGTGCGGTCGTACGCAAAGCCGCCGGCCGGGTCCGGCTGCAGCACGCGTGCGAGATCGACCGGATGCAGCCATCCGGCGCCCAGCAGGCCGCCGTTGATCCCGCGAATCCGGGTGCCGCCGACGGCGATCGCGGCGTGAAAGACATTGGTGCCGCGCGCGAAGCCGACCGCGGTGCCCGCCGGGATGCTCGCGCGCCCGTCCCACTGATTGCCGGTCTCGAAGTTGAAGCGCGTCTTCCACAGCTGGCCGATCGTGTCGAGCAGCGTACCGGGCGCGATCATCGCATCGGCGCGCAGCAGATAGCGGACATAAGCAGCGGCGTCGTAGCAGACGCCGCCGGACACGTACTCGTCGATGTTCGCCATCCCGAACATCAGCGCCTGCGCGTGTTTTTGCCGTTCGGCGATGCCGGATTGGGCGACATGCCCGCCTAACTGGGTCAGTTGCACGGATAGCTCCTTTCAGGAATGCGGGACGTCATCGTCCCGCCGATGCGATAACGTCATATCTTATTACGATATGGCTCGGCATCTTCCACGCGCGCTCACGCCATACGGGGTTCGCACTTTACCCGGGAGGACGCAAGCGCGCGTACATGAGGCTTCCGCAACGCGTGTCGCATCGTCGGCGCGATGCTTCAGCATCGAACCGCACGGGCCATTGGCGCGGCAAACCGCCAGCGCACAACCAGAAACGGGAAACAGTCGGGGAAGCACCGTCCGGCCACGGACGGTACGGAGGAAGACGATCCTCGGGCGGAATCGCCGCGACAGCGTCAGGCCGTCACGGCGTGGTCATATTCGGCGCGGGCAAGCTGGCCGGCGGCGTATGCCTCGGCTTCGCCGCGAAAGCCTTCGCGGCTGAACGCCACGACTTTCACGCCGACGCCGGTCGCCCGCTTCACCGTCAGCGCCCATTGCCATCCGCCGTCTTGCTCGAAGACGTGTAGCGAGGGTTCGAAGGAAGGGTCGAGTACGGTCACGCGTTGTGCTCCTGCCCCGTCGCGCGCTACGTCGGCAACGCATGGAGGCATGTCGAAAGGATCGCGCCGGCCTGCCGACGCGTTTGTGCCATTCCTCAGTGTAGTCAATAATTGTTGCGACGCACCATCAGAGGTTTCACTCACCTATCGAAACCGGGCGGTCGATCGAATCTACCTGAAAGCCTTGCGGGACGGGCCTGAGCGCCCGGCCGGACACGCTGCATTGAATTCGTGCGGCAACGTGCCGCACGCGCAACCGATTGCTTGCATTGGCCTTTCGTGAATCACCGAAACGGGGGCGCGATCTATCCGGCCGCGATCGATACGCGTCGGAAGGTGAGGTTGACGCGTTCGCCCTGCACGCCCGGCGCCTTCGGCACGCGGTGCTGCCATTCGGCCTGTGTGCGCCCGCGCATCACGAGCAGGCTGCCATGCACGAGGCGGTACGCATGCGTGACGCCGGTCTCGCGATGGCGAAGATCGAACACGCGCATCGCGCCGAGACTCACCGACGCGATCACCGGCGCGTCGCCGAGTTCGGGTTCGTTGTCCGCGTGCCAGCCGAGGCTGTCCAGCCCGTTGCGGTAGCGATTGAGCAGCACGCTGTTGAAACCCACGCCGCACGTCGCCTCGACCGCGTGCTTCAGCCCGAGCACGGCCGGCGTCCAGGGTTCGGGCACGTTGCGGATCCCCGAGTACACGTACACGGCATCAGGCTCGCCCTGCCACGCGGTGAGCCGCGGCAACGGAATGCGCCCGCGCGGCGTGCGGATCGTGTCCTGTCGCCACGCGACCTCGTCGATCAGCGCGGCCAGCGCGTGGTCCGCGGCGGGTGGCGCAAGCCAGTCCGGGTACCAGTCCACGTCGGGCGCGGGCGTATCAGCGAAGAGATCGGGCGTCGACATGTCGGCAGGAACGGGCAAGGAACGGAGCAAACGAGGCATGTCTGCATACTAGCCAACGGCGCCGCGCGCCGCCATGCGCTGTCATTCCCCGCTGAAAGAAAGCCGCCGAGAAATCTGCCGTGCACCTCGATACGCGTTCGTATTGCGTGACGGCCGCCTCCCTGCCATCCGCTAGCCGCGCGTCAGCCGGATCAGCGTGATCTCGGACGGCACGCCGAAGCGGTTCGGCGGCCCCCAGTAGCCGGTACCGCGGCTCGTATACAGCCACATGTCGCCGAAGCGGTTCAACCCGCCGACCACCGGCTGCTGCAACCGCACGAACGGCGGCCACGGCAGGAACTGGCCGCCATGCGTGTGCCCCGACAACTGCACGGTAAAGCCCGCGCGGTTCGCCGCTTCCGCGCTGCGCGGCTGGTGCGCGAGCAGGATCTTCGTGCCGACGTCGCGCGGCGCACCGGCCAGCGCCTGCGCGGGGTCGCTGCGATGCGCGGGATCGAAGCCGCCCGCCGTGAAGTCGGTCACGCCCGCGAGCACCGCGCGTGCGCCGCCGCGCTCGATCAACACGTGCTCGTTCAGCAGCACCGTCAGCCCGATACGACGAAACTCGTCGATCCACGCATGCGCACCCGCGTAGTACTCGTGGTTGCCCGTCACGAGGAAGGTGCCGTGCCGCGAGCGCATCTGGCCGAGCGGCGCGGTGTGTTCGCGCAGGCGCTTGACGGAACCGTCCACCACATCGCCCGTCACGACCACCAGGTCGGCGTCGAGCGCATTGACCGCGCGCACGATCCGTTCGATGTAGGGCCGCTTGATCGTCGGCCCGACGTGGATGTCGGACAGTTGCACGATCGTCAGCCCGTCGAGTGCGGCCGGCAGCCCGGCGACCGGAATCGACACGCGCTTGACCGCCGCCGTACGGCGCGCGCCGACGAACCCGATCGCGGTCACGAGCACCGCGGCCGCCAGCACGCCGAGCGCCGTGTCGGGCGCGGCGCCGGGCCATGCGCCGTCATGGCCGAGATGTCGCCACACGAGCACGCCGAGCAGCACGAAGTCGCGCAGGAGCGTCAGCACCAGCAGCGACGAGAAGAAGCCCATCACGAGCGCGCCGGCCCAGCCGACCAGCGTCGCCGCCCAGCCTTCGTCGAAGCGGCGCGAGAACATGCCGACCGGAATCAGGAGGACGAAACTCGCCAGCACGAGCGCCGCGATCGTACGCGCGAGCGGCGACGCGAACGCATCGGGAATGATCCGCATCCCGACGTACAGATGGAACAGCACGCCGATTGCAATGAACCGGACAAAGAAACTTCGCATGAAACGTTCACCTTCGTTGCACGACCGCATCCGCGGCACGCGGCGCACGGGCCGTGATGCCCAGGTGCCGCGCGTCGCGCCCTACGCACGATGGTACACAGATCCCGGCCGCGACGACGGGTCGCCGCCGACGGTGCAGCGCCGTGCGGCTTCGCGCGATAATCGGCCATCCTCCCGCCGCCACGTCCATGCGCTTCGATATCGTCGACCTCAAACTTTTCACGCACATCGCGGAAGCGAACAGCCTGACACGCGGCGCCGAACGCGCGCATCTGTCGGTGCCGGCCGCCAGCACCCGCATCAAGCACCTCGAGGAGCAGGTCGGCGTGAAGCTGCTGAGCCGCACGAGCCAGGGCGTCACGCTGACCGCGCCGGGCGACACGCTGCTCGCGCATGCGCGCCGCGTGCTGCGCCAGCTCGAGCAACTGACCGGCGACCTGCAGGAATATGCGTCGGGCGTGAAAGGCCACGTGCGCGTGTTCGCGAACACCACGGCGATGAGCGAGTTCCTGCCGGGCGTACTGCGTCACTATCTCGTCAACCATCCGGACGTGACGATCGACATGCAGGAGCGGCTGAGCCCCGACATCGTGCGCGCGGTGCAGGACGGCATGATCGACATCGGCATCGTCGCCGGCGACGTGTGCACCGACGGACTGCAGGCTATGCCGTACCGGCGCGATCGTCTCGTGCTCGCGACCGCGCTCGGGCACCCGCTCGCCAGCCTGGCATCGACGCCGTTCGTCGCGACGCTCGACCACGACTTCATCGGCCTGCCCGAGGCGAGCGCGATCCATACCTTCCTGAAGCGCGCGGCCGCCGACGTGCAGCGTACGCTGCGCTGGCGCATTCAGGTCAGCAACTTCGAAACCGCATGCCGGATGATCGAGGCGAACGTCGGCGTCGGCGTGCTGCCCGAAGGCACCGCGCGCCGCCATGCGAGGACGATGGCGCTGCGCCTCGTCGCGCTCGAGGACGACTGGGCCGAGCGCCGGTTGCAGATCTGCGTCGCCGATCTCGATGCGTTGCCGCGCTTCGCGCGCGATCTCGTCGACCTGCTCGTCGAGGATGCGCGCGAGCGACCGGACTGACCGGATTCGCATGCGCTCGAGCGGCAATCGACGGTTTGCGCGCCGATTCCGCTGCGTCGACATGGCAAATTCCACTGCGCGCTTTTCGTCTGACGATCCTTGACAGTCCGTTAGCAACCCTACGCGAGCGGGTGCTGGCAGAATCGCGGCGACCCGATCATCGCTGCCGACACGCACGGCCGGACCGTCCGGCATGAGCGACGACGCGGCCCCGGCCGGCCACGACCCGTGCCGTAATCGTATGCCGGATCGCTGGCGATCCGCATCGCGCTGATTTATGATCGGCTCCGTATCCTGGAATCGTTGTCGCGGCCCAGCCGGTCGCGACGATTCGCATTGCGCCGCGCCCGGCATCCACCCCCAAACGTCGAGCTCGTCACACCATGAGAAAAACAACGCCGCGCGCGCCGCTGCGCGTCGCCGCCGTGCTGGCGCCCGCCCTGCCGCTCGCGGGCTGCGCATCGCGCGGCGCACCGTCCTACGTGCTGTTCGGCGCGTACTTCCCGCTGTGGCTCGTCAGCGCGATCGTCGGCATCGTCGGCGCGATCGTCGCGCATCGCGTGTTCGTCGCGACCGGCTGGGCCGCGACGGTGCCCTACCAGCTCGCCGTCTGCACCGCGATCGGGCTCGTGGTCGCCGTGATCGTGTGGCTCACCGGCACGGGGCCGTTCGCATGAAGGCCGCCGGCATCACCCGCCCCTCCGTCAAAGGCCGCATGATCGCACTCGCGATCGTCGCGCTCGGCATCGCGGCGCTCGCGTACGCGTACCACCGCACGACGGCCTACCCGTCCACCGACGACGCGTCGATCGACGCGGACGTCGTGCACGTCGCGTCGCCGGTCGGCGGTCGCATCGTGCAGCTCGCCGTGCATGAAAACCAGCGCGTCGCGAAAGGCGACCTGCTGTACGTGATCGATCCCGTGCCGTACCGGCTGAGCGTCGCGCAGGCGCAGGCCGACCTCGAACTCGCGCGCGCGTCGCTCGACACGCGCCGCCGTTCGCTGATCGGCGAGCGCTCGAATGCGTCCGTCGCCGCCGAGCAGGTCAAGCGCGCGACACAGAACTACGATCTCGCGACGCGCGACGTGAACCGGCTCGCGCCGCTCGCCGCGCAGGGCTACGTCAGCGCGCAGCAGTTCGACCAGGCGAAGGTGCGCCAGCGCGACGCGTCCGTGTCGCTCGCGCAGGCGCAGGAGCAACAGCGCGCGTCCGCGCAGACGATCGGCGACGACGCCGACGCGATCGCGACACTGCATGCGCGCGAAGCCGCGTTGGCCCGCGCGCAGCATGCACTCGACGATACGGTCGTGCGCGCGCCGCACGATGGGCTCGTGACCGGCCTCAGCGTGCTGCCCGGCGAGACCCTCGCGCCGAACCAGTCGATCTTCACGCTGATCGACGCAAGCGAATGGTTCGCGGTCGGCAATTTCCGCGAAACGTCGCTCAATCGCATCGCGGTCGGCGACTGCGCGACCGTCTACTCGATGATCGACCGCAGCCGCCCGCTGACGGGCAAGGTCGTCGGCATCGGCGCCGGCATCGCGGACAGCGCGCGCATCAACCTGCCGCGCTCGCTGCCGATCGTGCAGAACTCGGTGAACTGGGTGCACGTCGCGCAGCGCTTCCCCGTGCGCGTGAAGCTCGACGAACCCGACGGCAAGCTCGTGCGTGTCGGCGCGAGCGCGATCGTCGAGGTCCGGCATGGCTCAGCCTGCCGCTGACGTCCGCTCACCGGGCCCGCGCGAAGTCCTGCGGCTGCTCGCGCCGTTTCCGGGGCGCGCGGCGATCGCCGTACGCGTCGCGCTGATCTGCGCGCTGACCGCGTTCGTGACGGCCGCGTACGGCACGCCCGAAGCCGCATTGTCCGCGTACGTCGTGTTCTTCATGATCCGTGCCGACCGCGTGACGAGCGTCGTGCTCGCGGCCGCGCTGCTGCTGATCGTCACGATCGTGATCGGGCTCGTGCTCGGCATCGCGATCTTCAGCATCGACTATTCGATCCTGCGGGTCGCGTGCATGGCCGTGCTGTCGGTCGCCCTCCTGTACCTGACTTCCGCCAGCAAGCTGCGCCCGGTGGGCGCGATCCTCGCGATGATCGTCGGCTTCGGGCTCGACCAGCTCGGCCTCGCGCCGTTCGGCGAAGCCGCCACCCGCGCGCTGCTGTATATCTGGCTGACGATCGCGATCCCCGTCGGCGTGGCGATCGTCGTCAACCTGCTGATCGCGCCGTCGCCGCGCAAGCTTGCGCACGCGCAGCTCGCGAAGCGGCTGCGGCTCGCCGCACGGCGCCTGCGCGGCGACGACGACGCACGTGCCGCGTTCGACGCGAGCCTGCGCGAAGGCGACAAGCAGTTGCTCACGTGGCTCAAGCTGTCGAAGCTCGAAGGCTCGTCGAGCGCCGCCGACTTCGCGGCGCTGCGGCAGGCCATCGTGTCGAGCACCGCGCTGATGGTCGGCGTCGCGCTGGCCGATCGCGAACCGGACGCGCGGCTGCCCGATGCGTTCGCCACGCCGATCGCCGCGACGCTCGACGACATGGCCGCCATTCTCGAACGCGGCGGCTACCCGGTCGACGTGACGCTCGCGCTGCCGCCGGCCGACACGCTGCCGCCGCTCGCACGCATCGCCGCGACCGATCTCGAGGATGCGATCACGCATTTCGCGGAGCCGGGCGCGACGGCGCCGACGACTCCGACGGCCGATGCAACGGCGGAGGCTTCGGCCAACGCAACGCCCGCCGCCGCTGCGGCCACGCCCGAAGCACCCGCCGCCGCGCCGGCACCGGCCCCACGCGGCGGCTTCTTCCTGCCCGACGCACGCACCAATCCCGACCACATCCGCTATGCGCTGAAGACGACCGCCGCGGCGATCTTCTGCTATCTGCTGTACTCGCAGCTCGACTGGTCGGGCATCCACACCTGCGTCGTCACCTGCTACATCGTGTCGCTCGGCTCGACGGCCGAAACGGTCGAGAAGCTCACGCTGCGGATCTTCGGCTGCATCATCGGCGCATTGCTCGGCACCGCCGCGCTCGTGTTCGTCGTGCCGGCGCTGTCGTCGGTCGGCCACCTGATGGCGCTGGTGTTCGCCGGCGCGTGGCTGTCCGCGTGGATCGCCTTCGGCTCGCCGCGCATCGCGTATGCGGGCTTCCAGGTCGCGTTCGCGTTTTTCCTGTGCGTGATCCAGGGTGCCGGCCCCGGCTTCGACCTGACGATCGCGCGCGACCGCACGATCGGCATCCTGCTCGGCAACGTCGTCGTGTATCTGGTGTTCACGCGCATCTGGCCCGTCAGCATCGGCAGGCAGATCGACGTCGCGTTCGCCGCACTGCTCGACCAGTGGCGACGCATCGCGCAGATCGCGCAGCCGGCCGAGCGGCGCGCATTGGCCGCCGAAGCGTTCGCCCGCCACGGCGCGATCTCGCAGGAGCTCGGCCTGGTCCATTACGAGCCGTCGTGGGTGCGGCCGGCCGCGACGTGGCTCGCCACCCGGCGGCGCGCGCTCGCGGAACTCGGCGCGATCGAAGGTCCGCTGTTCCTGCTCGCCGAACGCAGGCCCGGGGACGCGGCGATCGGCGCGCGGCTCTCGCGCGTGGCCGAACCGGGCAATGGCGACACCGTGCCCAGCACGCCTTCTGCGGCGCCACCGTCGAGCGCCGCCCCCACCGACCCCGCGCGCGACGCGCTGCTGAACCTGATCGACACGCGGCTCGCGCGGATCGCCGACGCCGCCCGTCAAGCCACACCGAAGGAGCCTGCCCCTCATGCGCCTACCTGAACCGCCGGCCGCCGCGATCGCCGCCACCGTGCTCGCGACCGCCGTCGCGCTGGCCGGCTGCGCGACGTCGTCGATCGATCTGGCGCCGGAGGCGTCCAACCGCCCGTGGCAGCCGCAAACGTCCGCCGCGGGCGACATCGTGGCGGCGTCGCCGCGCGCGTCCGCGCAAGGTGCGCATGACTACACGCTGCCTGCCTCGCCCGCGCTCGCGTCGGTTTCGGCGCCGGCCGCGCTCGATGCAGCACATGCGTACACGCTGCCCGAACTGATCGATCTCGCCGAATCGGCCAATCCGCTGACCCGCATCGCATGGAACGACGCGCGCAACGCGGCGCTCGCGGTGGGCCTCGCCAAGTCCGCCTATCTCCCGCGCCTGTCGGCGACGGCGATGGGTGCGTACCAGGCGAACCACGGCTCGACGTCGACGATCCTCGGCGATTCATCGAGCAACACCACCGCGCACGGCACGATTTCGGCGCTGTCGCTGCAATGGCTGCTGTTCGATTTCGGCGGCCGCGCGGCGCGCGTCGAAGCGGCCGAACAGGCATCGATCGCGTCGAACGTCGCGTTCACGGCCGTGCACCAGCAGGTGATCCACGACGTGACGGTCTCGTACTACCGCTACGAAGCCGCCCGCTCGCGCGCGCTCAGCGCGCAACAGGGGCTCACGAACGCGGATGCGATCCTCGCGGCGTCCCGCGCACGGCTCAAGCACGGCGTCGGCACGGTCGTCGAGCTCGCGCAGGCGACGCAGAACCGTGCGCAGGCGAACCTCGCGCTCGTGCAGGCGAACGGCGCCGAGAGCGACAGTTACCTCGCCCTCGTCTCCGCGCTCGGCATCTCGCCACTGTCGAAGCCGACCATCGCCGTGCTGCCGAAACGGCCGCTGCCGCCCGCGCTCGGTTCGTCGGTCGACGCGATCGTGTCGGACGCGATCGCACGCCGCCCCGACCTGCAGGGCGCGTTCGCGGTCGAAAAGGCCAACCGCGCGAAGATCAAGGCGGCTCAAGCCGCGTTCATGCCCAAGATCTTCCTGTCCGCGTCGACGTCGTATGCGAGCGGCGGCACGTCCATCTCCGCGCTGCCAGCGATCGGCGACCAGGCGCCGACCGTCAACCTGAACGGCAGCCGTTACGGCGGCGGCGTGTTCCTCGGCGTGACGATCCCGCTGTACGACGGCGGCCTGCGCTCGGCCGTGCTGATGCAGGCACGCAACGACGCGGAAAGCGCATCCGCGCGTCTCACGCGGACCAAGGAGGAAGCGGTGCGCCAGGTCGTCGCCGCGCAGAACGCGGTGCAGACGAGCCTGGCGTCGCACGACGCCGCGAAGGCGCTCGTCGATGCCGCGCAAACGAGCTACGACGCGGCGCTGACCGCGTACCGGAACGGCGTCGGCTCGGTCACCGACGCGACGATCGCGCAAAGCCAGTTGCTCGCCGCGCGCAACGCGGAGGTCGACAGCTATGCCGGCGCATTGTCGGCCGCCGCCGCGCTCGCGCTCGCGACCGGGACGATCGGCTCGGCGCAGTAGCGCCGGCCGCAAGGCGGTTGACGCGGGCGCGCGCCGCCCACTAGAATGCCGCCCATTCTTCCTTCAGGAACCATCGTGGACAGTTGCAGCACTCCGTTGCGTGCGCCGCTTGCCGCCTGAACGCCTGTCCGCCGCAGTTCTCCTGCCACGGCTCGCGTTCCGCGAGCCGCACGCTCACCCGTTTCACACTGAATGACGCATTCGCGCGGTACAGTACCGCGCGATGACGGCTCGCGCCGCGTCGCCTTCGGCCTTGCGCCGCGGCGGCGCGTGCCGCCATGCGCTTCTTGCACGGCAGGACAACCATGACTTTCGATTTCGCACTTCGCCTTTTCACCGCGTTCGCCTGCGGCGTCGCCATCGGCCTCGAGCGCCAGATGCGCCAGCGCACGGCCGGCCTGCGCACCATCACGCTCGTCGCGAGCGGCGCGTGCCTGTTCGTCACGCTCGGCGTGCTGACCGGCAACGGCGTCGCGGGCGTCACACAGATCGCCGCGTACGTCGTGTCGGGCGTCGGCTTTCTCGGCGGCGGCGTGATCATGCGCGACAAGGGCTCGATCCAGGGCATCAACACGGCCGCGACGCTGTGGTGCTCGGCCGCCGTCGGCGTACTGGCCGGCTCCGGCCACTACGTGCCCGCGCTCGCCGGTACCGGCGTCGTGCTGCTCACCAATACGGTGCTGCGCGGCGTCAGCCAGGCCATCAACGCGACGCCCGTCTCCAATGCCGATCTCGTGCGCGAATACCAGATCACCGTGATCTGCCTTGCCGCCGACGAAGTGCACATCCGCACGCTGCTGTCGAACGCGATGTATGCGAAGCCGCTGTCGTTCCAGAGCCTCACGAGCGAGGACGTGCCCGAGCAGCCGGACCGGCTGAAGGTCACCGCGACGTTGAAGCTGCATCCGAAGGATCAGCAGAAGCTCGAGCAGATCGCGAGCCGGATGAGCATGGAGAAAAGCATTTCCAGCGTGAGCTGGACCGCGAAGGAAGCGGAGCCGATGATGGAGTGAGCCACGTGGCGGCCGCCGCCTCCGGCGCCGCCGTCGCGTCGCGTCAAGGTGTTTCGATGAGCCCCGCCGAGATCGCCTTGACGACTGCCTGGACCTTGTTGGTCGCGCCGAGCTTCTCGAGGATGTTGTTCACGTGGAAGTTGACCGTGCGCTCCGAGATGCTGAGGATCTGGCCGATTTCGCACGCGGTCTTGCCCTCGGCCGTCCAGCACAGCACCTCGCGCTCGCGCGCGGTCAGCGTGACGCCCGCGGCCGGCGACAGCTTCGGCACCATGAAGCGGCTCATCAGCGAATGCGACAGGTTCGCGAGCCAGTTGGTCTGCAGCGTCAGCATGTTGATCTCGGCTGGCGTCAGCCGGTCGGCATGCCGGGCGATGCTCAGCAGGCCGAACGCGCCGCGCGCCGCCCAGCTCGATTGCGCGACGCCCACCGACAGCCCGAAATCGCGCGCGTCCTGCCACAGCGGGCACGGGTCGATCCGGTCGACGTCCGGCCAGACGATCATGTTGGTGCTGAGCGCGCCGTCGCGAACCGTCGAATCGATCTCGATGTAGTTCTGCGCCTGATAGTGCGCCATCCAGCCGTCCGGATAGGTATTGAAGATCGCGACCGCGGGCTTCGAAACGGGCAGCGGTACGCGAATGCCGTAACAGCAGTATTCGAATCCGAGCCGCTTGGAATAGGCGGCGATCCGCTGGAAGAGCTGCTGCTCGTCTTCCGCGGCGCTGAATTGTTGGTAGGCATCCTGCCAGCGCAGTTCCATTCGTTCTCCGACAACGTCACGCTGTCATACTTGTCAGGTTCCAGCACCCGTTCGAGGCTGATACATTCCGCGCATGACTTCACCCTTGCTGCACCCTGTCCCCGGCCCGTCCCCGGACGGCTACGTACGCCTGTCAGAAGGCGCACTGGCCGCACTCGCGCTCGACCATGTCGCGAGCGGCCTCGACCCGTCGCTGCTGGCCGAACTGCGCGACAACGCGATCGACGCCCGCCTCGCCGGCTATACCGAATGGCATCGCCCGGCCGGTGCCGGCGTCGCCTACGTGACGGTCGGCTGGGACTGGTACCTCGAACGCGCGACGGGCACGTTCGTGATCGCGGGCGGCGACGTCCGCAGCAACGTGATGGCCATCGACGCCAAGGGTGCCGACATCGGCATGTTCCGCACGGCCGCCGCGCTCGCCGCCCGACTCGCCGCGATCGACTGGCCTGCCGCGGTCGCGTCGGCCCTGCTCGGGCGTGACGACGCCTATCATGCCGGCCCCACGCTCCAGTGACAACCGGCCGCGCATTCTTCCGACGATTTTGCCAGACTGGCGCTCTTTATAAATAAAAGCCGCCCGGTTTTCAATCCCGTCGATCAAGAAACCGTTACCACGTCCCGAATGGCGTCTTCACGTCGCCACCCTGTAAGAGTTACCAGTTACAGGCTCCTCGTGCCGCGCGCTGTAATGCACGCATATAAAAGCACAGATCCGAGGACATCCATGCAGACCTTCGTTCACGAGGAAGGGCGGTTGCCACACGAACTCGCGGCGGATCTCGGGCGCTATCGGCGCCGTGTGTTCGTCGAACAGCTCGGTTGGGCGCTCCCGTCGGCGAACGAAAGTTTCGAGCGTGACCAGTTCGATCGCGACGATACCGTCTACGTGTTCGCGCGAAACGCCGACGGCGACATGTGCGGATGTGCGCGCCTGCTGCCGACGACGCGCCCGTATCTGCTGAAGTCGCTGTTCGCCGACCTGGTCGCCGAGGACATGCCGCTGCCGCAATCGGCCGCCGTCTGGGAATTGTCCCGATTCGCGGCGACCGACGACGAAGGCGGCTCCGGCAACGCGGAGTGGGCCGTGCGTCCGATGCTCGCGGCCGTCGTCGAGTGCGCGGCGCAACTCGGCGCGCGGCAGCTGATCGGCGTGACGTTCGCGAGCATGGAGCGGCTGTTCCGCCGGATCGGCATACACGCGCACCGCGCAGGCCCGCCGAAGCAGGTAGATGGGCGTCTGGTGGTCGCGTGCTGGATCGACATCGATCCGCAAACGTTTGCTGCGCTAGGAATAGAGCCGGGGCAGACTACCCGGCAAGCTATCGCCGCCTGAATTGGAACGCGCATTCCATCCGGGCGGCATCGTAACGAAGGAGAACCAACGTGGATCAGTCTCAGGTCTTTCGCGCGATGATGCCCGGGTTGACGAGCGCCGGCGGCGCCCGCATCGCGGTCGCCTATCCGTCGTTTCCCAGGCCGTTGCCGCTCGTGCGGCTCGACCGTCGCGGGCTCGTGTTTCGTGCCGTCGGCGCCGCACCGCTCGTGTGCGGGCTGCCGCGCCCGGCAACGCTGCTGGTCGCGGACGAGCCGCTGTGCTCGCTGCGCCTCGTGATCCGCGACATCGCCCCGGCCGGCGACGGCCGCCACGACCTGACGATGCAGCCGTCCGGCGCCGCCGGCGACGAATTGCTATGGCACGCATTGCGCGATCGCGAGCCGTACCGGCAGATTCGGCACCCGCTCGCGCCGGTCGCCCTGCCCGTCGCCACCGGCGGCGAACCGCATGCGGCGGCCGCCGAAACCGCTGCGCGCCCGTCGCGCAGCGCGGCCTTCCGCCTGCCCAGCCATAGCGACGCGCTGTTCTTCGCGGACTGGCTCGAATATCACTTCGACGAACTGCGCGCGCTGTCGCAACAGCATGGGCCGCAACTGCAGCTCAATCAGCTCGAACGACAGGTCGACGATGACGAGGTCGGCGTGCGTTTCGTCTACGACATCGACGGGCACGCGACGCGGCACGCACTGACCGACTGCGCGCGCGAAGCATGTAACTGGATCGAGACGGAGATGCGCAGCAAATACGCGCTGCCGGTCGCGCAAGAGCGGTTTGGCGCGTTTGCGGCGCATGCACGGGCCGGCGGCATGTGAATGAGGCCGTGCCGCGCGCCGCCACAAGGCTGGCGATGCGGTGGCAAGTTGTACAGATGCAACGAGGGCTTGCAAACGTCCGGGTTTTCCCTTAAATTTACGTCTGTCTCCTCCATGTCTCCAAACATGGATTCAGCCCGCTCACAGTAGCGGGCTTTTTTATTGCCTAAATGGTTTGCGGGGCCACATCATCCTCCCCGTCTGGCTAGCCCGCTGGACGCATACCAGTCGGTCGCAGCCAGTAGTGGTGTATCGCAAATATCAGCGCGACTGCGATCACAAGCGCCAGCAGCAGATACAGCCAGCCCTTCCTGGTCGTCGGCAGGTCCGTCAGGGCGCCGACGTCGCCCGTCAGCGCCGCCAACGCGACCATCGCCAGGCCGGCCAGCACCAACGTCCCCTTTGCCACCCATCCGAACGCGGCCTCAAGCCCGGCTGCCCATCGCGACTGGCGATAGGGTCCGGCAACCGGCCGACGCAGATCAGGCTTACCCATTCGTCAACTCCCTACCGGCATGCGCGTGTCCGCGCATCGTGCGGCAAGCGCTGCCGGACGCATGAATTCGAATGTCTTGCTGACGAGTAGCCGCTGCGATGCGGAGTGCACACAGGATCGAAATGCGTCATGTTTTTCTTTCGCGAGACGAGGCTCGACACAATTCGATTCGCTTGGCCGGGCCGAATCGATATCGTTCGATACGGCCAGTATCGCCCGAAAGACGATCCGTTCGCCTCGCCCAATCGCGATCGGCCGGCTTATCATTGATCGGCCCGCCACTTCCCGTCGAGGTCATCTTGCACGCCCATCTGCGCATTGCTCGCCCGGTCAACAACCTCGCCCGCACCGAACGCATGTATCGCGACGGCCTCGATCTGTCGGTACTGGCGCGCTTCGAAGATCACGACGGCTTCTCCGGCGTGATGCTCGGACGCGAAGGCCTCGACTATCACTTCGAGTTCACACACTGCCCCGACCATCCGATCGCGCCGTCGCCGACGCCCGAGGACCTGATCGTGTTCTACCTGCCCGATCGTCCGGAATGGGAGGCCGCGTGCGAGCGCGTGACCGCACACGGCTTCATGCCGGTGACGTCGTTCAATCCGTATTGGGAAATTTCCGGCCAGACCTTCGAGGATGCCGACGGTTACCGGATCGTATTGCAGAACGGTACGTGGCGTTGACGGGCTGACACGCGTGAGCGGTTACACGGCGGCGTGGCTGCCGCAGCGGGCGACGTAAACGACGTGCCGTCGCAGTGCGTGCCCTTCCGGCAACGCGGGATGGTCGAAATCGCGCGCGGGCTGGCGCAGCATGCCGAGTCGCTGCATCACTTGTTGCGATCGCAGGTTGGTGTCGGCCGTCCACGCGAAGATCTCGCCGAGCCCGATCCGGTCGAACCCGTCGGCCAATGCGGCAACGGCCGCTTCGCCAATGTAGCCATGCCCCCACGCGTGGCGCGCCTGTCGCCACATGATCTCGACGCATGGCGCCATCGGATGCGTTGTGCGGGCCTCATACGACAGGCCGCAAACGCCGACCAGCAATGCATCGGCGCGACGCTCGACCGCCCATACACCGAAGCCGTGTGCATCGACATGCGCGTTGAAGCGCGCAATGACGTCACCCGCCTCGTCGATCGACATCGGACCGCACGCGAGCCACGCGGTCACGTCCGGATCCGCATGCATCGCTGATAACGCTTCCGCATCCGCAGGTCGCCAGCGGCGCAGCGTCAGGCGTTCGGTTTCGATTCTGGATGGCGTGATCGTCATGGAAATGCGAAACGGATAGACGGCGCGTGCAACGCAGATGACGTCACGAACGAAGGGAAAAGATCGCGATCGTCGCGTGTACCGGCAACGATCGGAACAACGGATGACGAGAAATGGGCTCGGGTTACTCGTTTTCCTCGAAGTAATGCCCGAACTTCGTCTGCTTCGTGCGGATATAACGCTCGTTTTCCTCACGCACGGGCACCGCAAGCGCCACGCGCTCGCAGACAGGAATGCCATGCTTCACGAGCGTATCGAACTTCTTCGGATTATTGCTCATCAGCCGCACCGACGTCACGCCGAGGATGCGCAGGATCGCAGCGGCCGAGTCGTATTCGCGAGCGTCGTCGGGGAGGCCGAGATCGAGGTTCGCCTCGACAGTGTCACGCCCCTGCTCCTGCAGCGCGTACGCGCGGATCTTGTTGCTCAGGCCGATGCCGCGGCCTTCATGGCCGCGCAGATACAGCAGCACGCCGCGGTCTTCGGCCGCGATGTAACGCAACGCGAGATCGAGTTGCTCGCCGCAATCGCAGCGGTACGAGCCGAACACGTCACCGGTCAGGCATTCGGAATGCAGCCGGGTCAGCACGGACTGCTCGCCCGTGACGTCGCCCATCACGAGCGCGAGATGTTCGGCATCGCTGCCCGATACGCGAAACGCGTATGACGTGAACGTACCGTAGCGCGTGGGCAGCGACGCCGTGGCGACGAGCGTCACGCACTCGTCGGCCTGGCCATTGCCCGGCGTGGGCGATTGGGGACGCGAAGACATCATGAATTCAATCGAAACTTCAGGAATGTAGGAGTTGTGTGGATGGTGCGTGACGGGAGTTTACCGCTAATCTGGAAACGTCACGCGACTGCCGCCGCCCGCCCGGCTATACTGGGCTCACCGGGTGACGCGCAGCACGCCCCGCCTGCCCTGCATCGACCTGCACACGGAGAAAGCGAATGAGCACGACTGTCGCGCAGATTCTCAAGGCCAAGCCGGATTCGGGCCGCACCATCTACACCGTCACGAAGTCCGATCTCGTCTACGACGCCATCAAGCTGATGGCGGAAAAGGGCATCGGTGCACTGCTGGTCGTGGACGGCGACGACATCGCGGGTATCGTCACCGAGCGCGACTACGCGCGCAAGATCGTCCTGCAGGACCGCTCGTCGAAAGCCACTCGCGTCGAGGAAATCATGACGGCGAAGGTGCGCTACGTCGAACCGTCGCAATCCACCGACGAGTGCATGGCACTGATGACCGAGCACCGGATGCGCCACTTGCCCGTGCTCGACGGCGGCAAGCTGGTCGGTCTCATCTCCATCGGCGACCTCGTGAAGAGCGTGATTGCCGATCAGCAGTTCACGATCAGCCAGCTCGAACACTATATCCACGGCACGCCTACCGTCACGTCCGCCTGATCCGCCCAGCAAAAAAGGCCCAAACGCGTCAGCGTCTGGGCGGAAAGCCGCCGGCATGCGGCGACGGAGGTTCTGCTCCTGCGGACGGACGACGCGCGCAGTTCGCGCGCGTCTCGTCAATTCAGCGGTGCGCTCGGGCAGACCGGGGGATGTTCAATCAGTTACCGAAGTACACCGAATTCACGGGATTCGGCGCGTCCCGCGTCACGCGGCGGCCGCCTTGCGCGGCACCCGTCGCCACGGCACCGTAGCCGCTCGTATCGGCTTGCGCGAGCATCGGCTGATTCGGCTGGATGCGTTGCTCGGCAGCCTGGATGTCGCTCGGATATTGCGAATCGCTCGCCAGCGGCTTGTAGCCGTTCTGCTCGAGCTGCACGAGTTCGGCCTTGACCTGAGCGCGGGTCAACCCCTGCTCGGACTGTGCAAACGATGCAATCGGAGTGGCAAGGACGGATGCGGCAATAGCTGCGTAGATGATCGACTTCATGATTTACCTCCGGAATATGTTCTCTTTTGACGTCGCCTCGGCAGGACTGTCTGAAGCGATTGAATTCAGTGTAGTGCGCGCCACTCCAAGGGGAAACCCTTAGTTTGAACATACAGCGTTGCATTTTTGGAAAAAATCACCCACTGTTTCCGGACAGGGTCGTCGCGACTTGCTTCATCTACACAACAATCGCTGACGAAACGCCAACAACCCGATCACATGTCTGGAAGGTTGTGTTGTAGAATCGTAAGGTTTTATTCGCCAGTCGATATTCCATCCACCATGTACGCGCTCACGCCCCTTTCGGTTTCGCCGTCCGGCCCGGCCGGCGTGCGCGCGCGCGCCGGCCAGCCGGCGCATTCCGTCGCTCGACGCACGGCCCAGGCGCCGCTCGCCCCTGCCCGGCGCCTGATCTGACCGCTCGGTCTCCACCCGGAGCCAGGTTAGACAGGCTCCGGGCGATCCTCATAGGCACGCCACGCCTGCCCCGCCGATCATTTGGAGAACCACCATGAAACAACGCCTTTACCAGCTGACCGAACTCGACGTCGCTCGCCTCGAAAAGCATGCCGAGCACAACCCGCGCTTCCAGACGATGCTCGACACGTTGCTCGAACGCGCCGATATCGTCCAGCCCAACGCCATCAAGGCGAACGTCGTCACGATGAACTCGCAGATCACGCTGCTCGACGAAGCGACCCAGGAACAAGCCACCTGGACGATCGTTTATCCGGACTCCGCCAACCTCGAACTCGGCCGCCTGAACGTCTTCTCGCCGGTCGGCATGGCGCTGCTGGGCACGCAACGCGGCCAGATGGTCAAGGTGATGCAGCCGAGCGGCGCCGAAAAGCTGATGAAGGTCGCCTCGATCGTGTTCCAGCCGGAAGCGAACGGCGAATACACGCGCTGAGCCGCCGGTCGACCCGCGCCGCGCCATACGGGCGCAGAACGAAAAAAGCGAGGCACCGGTGAACTGACCCCACGAAGTTGGGCGGTTAAAAGCTAAGCGGCCAAGGGCTTGAACCGCTTGGATTTCTTGGACAGTACCGAGCGTTAGTGTTCGGTCTTTCTAGAGCAGATCACACCGGCCTCGCTTTTTTGCATCCGGACGATCCGGGTTGCCGCCATCGCACTCAGCAGACGAAAAAAAGGCGCCCGAAGGCGCCTTTTTCGATGTTGCGAAGCGGGTTACCCCGCCCGTCACGCTTAGAAGCGGTGACGCAGACCAACCGTTGCTGCGGTTTGGTTGACCGACGAGCTCGATGCCGTCGTGTTGTCGCCGTTGTAGATGCCCGTGCCAACGATGTTGTTGCCCTTCGCGCCACGCTGGTACACAGCTTGTGCGTACACGTCGGTGCGCTTCGACAGCGCGTAGTCAGCTTGCACGCCGAACTGGTTCCAGTGCGAGCTGCCGTTGTTGACCTTCGCGTTCGTGTACGTGTAAGCAGCACCCAGGCCGAGAGCCGGCGTCAGGTTGTACTTTGCGTTGACTTCGTAGTTGTCAGCGCGCAGCGTCGGAACGCCAGCAGCTTGGTTGTCGATACGCGATTGCGTCCATGCAGCGCCGACTTGTGCCGGGCCGAATGCGTAACCAGCAGCAGCACCGTACGTACGGACACGGCCTTGGCCACCCAGCGTCGATGCGCCGTTCGTGTTGGTACCGTCACCCAGGTTTGCTTGCGAGTATGCTGCACCCAGCTTCAGACCTTGGAACTGGTACGACAGACCGCCGCTGTATGCGCGGTTGTTGCCGAAGTTCGTGTTGTTCGAGAACGAGTACGTACCGCCGAATTGCAGGCCAGCGTAGTTAGCGCTCGTGTACTTGATCGAGTTGTTCAGCGCGACGTCGCCGTTCGTGCTCAGACGGTCGTTGTTCAGCGGGTGCGCGAAGTACGTGCCGCCCCACGAGCCCGTTGCCGTCAGCGGCGCCAGGTAGTCTTGCGTTGCGTCATACTGCTTACCCAGCGTGACCGTGCCGTACTGGCTCGACAGGCCGACGAAAGCCTGGCGGTTGAACATGCCGCCGTTGCCGTTTGCGAAGCGGCCGTTACCGATGTTGAAGCCGCTTTCCAACGTGAAGATTGCCTTCAGGCCGCCACCGAGGTCTTCCGAACCACGCAGACCGAAACGGCTTTGGTCGATGCCCGAGCCCATCGACCACAGCGACTTGCCGCCGACGTTGCTTTGGTAGGTGATGCCTGCGTCCAGCACGCCGTACAGCGTGACGCTGCTTTGCGCGTGAGCGACGGTAGCAAACGATGCTGCAGCTGCTGCAACGATCAGAGTCTTGTTCATTCGTGGAGCTCCCTTCTAAAAAGAGGCAGGTCTCGCGACCTTGTTCATAAACGGTCTGCAACCGCCCGGGAGCGCCATCGGTCCTGCTGGCGGCGCCCGGATAGTTGCCCGTTTGGGAACCGTGAGTTTAGGGGTGTACCCTAGGGGAGCGATCCGCAAATAAAGAAATAAGCTTTTCCAGAACTAGAAATAATGAAAGTGGGTCCGCGTCATAAGTATTTGTTTTAACGGTTGTTTTTGACTTCTTGACGAGGGCTTTTTGGAGCCTTTCATCGCACCATTCTTTCATGTCATCGTCTTGACGGTTGCATAGAAACAACAAGCGGATTCGGTCCAGCACCCCGAAATCGGCAATTATTACCCGATTCAATCTCAAATATTGGCCATCCCGCATCTAAAACGTCGCCCTCGACCGGTAAACAGGAGCGACGCCTGCGCCACGGCGAAATCCCGTCAGCCGTCAGAAAGGGAAAAGGCGGCTCGCGCCTGCCGTGACACGCGGTAACAGCCTTAACCGCCCGCGTAACCCGGTAAGCGTACCGGCAGGCTAATGTAAGGCAGCCTCGAATACAGAACAGGAA